>NZ_JBHFHM010000003.1:0-284106 GCF_041927815.1 Paracoccus zhouxuedongae | reverse complement strand
CCCGCGCCAATCTCTATCGGCGCCGCAAGCCAACCGTCCCTTCAGTCATGTCCAGCAGCGTCCACTCGCGCTTCCGCCACCGCTCCCGATCCGCTTCCGTTCCCGGCCATCGTCTCGGTGAAGCGGTATTTACGGAGGAGGCCGGGGGTCCGCAAGCCCTGAAAAGCGAAAATCTGAAACTTTTTTGACGATTTCTGCGTTGTCGTTTCTTTTCAAAGCCTTGCACGCCCAAAAATCGGCAGCCTCAGAGCCAGCAAAACCGCGACAGCCATGGCTGACAGAATCGCAGGCCCCGTCCAGGTCTTCCCAAGGGCCAGAAAATGCGCCGCGGCCATGATTGCCGCAGGGTAAACCAGCCGATGAAGCCGCCGCCAGCGCACAGGACCAAGGATTCGGATGGCCAGATTCGACGATGTGGCCGCCAAAGGCAGAATCAACAGCAGTGCCCCCATCCCCAGCATCAGCCAGGGCCGCCGTGCGATCTCGGCTCCGGCGCGCGACAGATCGCGCAGGTCCAGCCCCGCCCAGGCCACGACATGCAGCACCGCATAAAGCGTGGCCAGCAGCCCGATCCGCCGCCGATGGATGACCAGATTGATCCGCGTCAGCCGGCGCAAGGGCGTGATCGCCAGCCCGCCGATCAGGAACCAGATCGCCGTCAGCCCCAGCCGCAACTGGATCTCGCGCACCGGCTCGGCCCCAAGGCCGCCTGTCAGCGCGTCAAAGATCAGCCAGGCCAAAGGCAGCAGGCCCAGAGCCCAGACAGCCCAGCCGGGCATTCGCGCCAGCCGTTGCATCAATAATCCTTCGCCAGATCCATCCCCGCATAAAGCGAGGCGACCTCATCATAGCCGTTGAACATCTCGGTCGGGTGGCGCGCGGCAAAGATGCCGTCGCCCAGCCAGCGCTCGTCAGCCTGGCTCCAGCGGGGATGATCGACCTGCGGATTCACATTGGCGAAGAACCCGTATTCATCCCCCTGCGCGACATTCCAGGTGGTCGCGGGCTGGCTGTCGGTCAGGGTGATCCGCACCAGCGACTTGGCCGATTTGAAGCCGTATTTCCACGGCACGACCAGCCGGATCGGCGCGCCGTTCTGCGGCGGCATGGCCTGACCATACATCCCCGTCGCCAGCAGGGTCAGCGGATGCATGGCTTCATCCAGCCGCAGCCCCTCGGTATAGGGCCAATCAAGAATCGGGACGCGCTGACCCGGCATCTCCTCGGGCCGCAGCACGCTGGTGAACTTGACCCACTGCGCGGCCGACTGAACGCCAACCCGATCCAGCAGCGCGGCCAGCGGAAAGCCCTGCCAGGGGATGACCGCCGCCCAGCCTTCGACACAGCGGAACTTGGCGATATGCTCACCCACCGGCATCGCGGCGATCAGATCGGCCAAGGCAAAGTCCTGCGGCCGATCGACCAGCCCGTCAACCGTCACCACCCAGGGATCCAGCGTCAGCCGGTCGGCCCGCTTGCGCGCATCCGATTTCGACGTCCCGAACTCGACAAAGTTGTTATAGCCGGTCACCAGCTTCATTTCGGTCGGCTCGGGCAGCGCGGGGGCGGCGCGCAGCCCGGCGGGCATCAGCCCCGCCGCCACCATGCCCGCCAGCCATTGCCGTCGGCTCATCCACAGCCCTTTCGGGGTCACATCATCACGGGTCAAACGCGCCATCGGGCACCTCCTGCGCGCGAACCTATTCACCCTGCCCCGCTGCCACTAGTCACATCCCCGGCACAGCTTTCTTCTTGGAAAAAATATCCCCGCCGGAGGCTCCGGCGGGGACATCATCACGAAGGACGAAAGGTCAGTGCAGAACGCGCTTGCCGCGACCGCCGATCACCAGGCCATCGGCATCGGCGCTGATGGCAACGGTGCTGCCATCCATCACCTCGCCGCCCAGGATCATCTCGGCCAGCGGATCCTGCAAATTGCGCTGGATCACACGCTTCAGCGGGCGCGCACCATAGACCGGATCGTAGCCCGCATCGGCCAGCCATTTCAGCGCCGCCTCATCCAGGTTCAGCGCGATCTTGCGCTGCGCCAGTCGCGCCTCAAGCAGGCGCAACTGGATGCGGACGATCCCGTCCATATTGTCGCGCGTCAGACGGTGGAAGATGATGATCTCATCCAGGCGGTTCAGGAACTCGGGCCGGAAATGGCCGCGCACCGCCTCCATCACCTCGTCGCGGGCCGCCGAACTGTCGGCGCCTTCGGGCAACTGGCTCAGCGCCTGCGCCCCCAGGTTCGAGGTCAGGATGATCAGCGTGTTCTTGAAGTCCACCTTGCGACCCTGACCGTCGGTCAGGATACCGTCGTCCAGAACCTGCAACAGCACGTTGAACACGTCGGGATGGGCCTTTTCCACCTCGTCGAACAGCACGACCGAATAGGGACGCCGCCGCACCGCCTCGGTCAGCACGCCACCCTCGTCATAACCGACATAGCCGGGCGGGGCGCCGATCAGACGCGACACGGCGTGCTTTTCCATGAACTCGGACATGTCGATGCGCACCATCGCATCGGCGTCGTCGAACATGTATTCGGCCATCGCCTTGGTCAGTTCGGTCTTGCCCACGCCGGTCGGCCCCAGGAACAGGAACGACCCCAGCGGGCGCTTTTCATCGCTCAGCCCGGCGCGCGACCGGCGCACGGCGCGGCTGACGGCCGCCACCGCATCGGCCTGACCGATGACGCGCTTGCCAATGATTTCTTCCATCTTCAGCAGCTTCTCGCGCTCGCCCTCCAGCATCTTGCTGGTGGGGATGCCGGTCCAGCGTTCGACGACCTCGGCGATCTGTTCGGGGCGCACGGCCTCCTCGACCATCAGGTCGCTGTCCTCGGCCTCTGCCAACTGCTTTTCCAGACCGGGGATGACGCCATAGGACAGCTCACCCGCCTTCGCTAGGTTCCCCTCGCGCTTGGCCTGATCCAGTTGCGCACGGGCGTGATCAAGCTGCTCCTTCAGACCACGCGCCGATTCCAGCTTGTCACGCTCGCCCTGCCAGCGGGCCGTCATCTCGGCGCTGCGCTGTTGCAGGTCGGCAAGTTCCTTTTCCAGCTTTTCCAGCCGATCCTTGCTGGCCGCATCGTCTTCCTTTTTCAGCGCCTCGGCCTCGATCTGCATCTGCAGGATCTGACGGTCCAGCGCGTCCAGTTCCTCGGGCTTGCTGTCGACCTCCATCCGCAGACGGCTGGCGGCCTCGTCCATCAGGTCGATGGCCTTGTCAGGCAGGAAACGGTCGGTGATATAGCGATGGCTCAGCGTCGCCGCCGCCACCAGGGCACTGTCGCTGATCCGCACGCCGTGGTGCAGTTCATACTTCTCCTTGATGCCGCGCAGGATGCTGATCGTGTCCTCGACCGTCGGCTCCTCGACCATCACCGGCTGGAACCGCCGCGCCAGGGCCGCGTCCTTTTCGATATACTTGCGGTATTCGTCCAGCGTGGTGGCGCCGACGCAATGCAGCTCACCCCGCGCAAGCGCCGGCTTGATCAGGTTGGCGGCGTCCATCGCGCCTTCGGATTTCCCGGCGCCGACCAGCGTATGCAGCTCATCAATGAACAGGATGATCTCGCCCGAGGCCGACTCGACCTCTTTCAGCACGGCCTTCAGCCGCTCCTCGAACTCGCCGCGATATTTCGCACCGGCGATCAGCGCGCCCATGTCCAGCGCCATCAGCCGCTTGTCGCGCAGGCTTTCCGGCACATCGCCATTGACGATGCGCAGGGCCAGCCCCTCGGCGATGGCGGTCTTGCCGACACCGGGTTCACCGATCAATACCGGGTTGTTCTTGGTGCGGCGGCTCAGCACCTGCATGGCGCGGCGGATTTCCTCATCGCGGCCGATGATCGGGTCGATCTTGCCATCCTCGGCGGCGGCGGTCAGATCGCGGGCGTATTTCTTCAACGCCTCCATCGTATCCTCGGCGGACGCGCTGTCGGCCGTCCGGCCCTTGCGGATGTCGTTGATCGCGGTGTTCAGCTTTTGCGCGGTGACGGCACCGGCATCCAGCGCATCCTTGGCGCGGGTGTTGACCACCGCCAGCGCCATCAGGATGCGTTCGACCGGCACGAAACTGTCGCCCGCCTTCTTGGCGATCTTTTCGGCCTCATCCAGCACGCGCACCAACTGGCCATCGGTGTAAACCTGACCGTCGCCGCCGCTAACCTTGGGCTGCTTGTCGATCAGCGCGTCAACCGCCTCGGTCACGCGCGCAGGCTCGCCCCCGGCGCGGCGGATCAGATTGGCGGCCAGCCCCTGATCGTCATCCATCAGCGCCTTCAGCAGATGTTCGGGCAACAGGCGCTGGTGGCCCTCACGCAGCGCGATGGTCTGGGCGGCTTGCAGAAAACCGCGCGACCGTTCGGTAAACTTTTCCATGTTCATGGGCATGTCCTTTCCTCAGCCCCCGCGATGATGCCGCCCGAAAGGCGCGGCCCGGTGCGGGTCTTGATCCCGATGTGTGCAGCGGAAAACGGGCTTTCAAGGGGCAGGGTTCCGTGACATAACGCGGCCGTTTCAGGAACCGGGGGATCACCATGGACGACCGTCTGATCGTGGCGCTGGACGTGCCCAATGCCTTGGCCGGGCTTGAGCTGGCGCAAGCCCTGGGCGATACCGTCAGCTTCTACAAGATCGGGCTGGGGATGCTGACCGGCGGAGGCCTTGCGCTGGCCAACGAACTGAAGGCCGAACACGGCAAGCGCATCTTCCTGGACATGAAGCTGTTCGACATCGGCGCGACGGTCGAATCCGCCGTTCGTGGCCTGGCGCAGTTCGATCTGGATTTCCTGACCGTGCATGGCGATCCGCATGTGGTCGCGGCGGCCAAAGAGGGCGCGGCTGGCAAGGACATGAAGATCCTGGCCGTGACGATCCTGACCTCGCTGGACCGTGCCGATCTGGATGCGGGCCTGATCCGCGAAGGCGCGATCCCCGATCTGGTGGTTGAACGCGCCGCCCGCGCCTTTGCCGCCGGGGCTGATGGCGTCATCGCCAGCCCGCAAGAGGCCGCGCTGATCCGCGCCCTGCCCGAATCCGCGGGCCGCCTGATCGTCACCCCCGGCGTGCGCCCGGCAGGGGCTGCGCTTGGTGATCAGAAACGCGTCGAGACGCCCGCCGCGGCCATCGCGGCAGGTGCCGATCACATCGTCGTCGGCCGCCCGATCTGGCAGGCCGCCGATCCGGCCAGCGCTGCCCGCGCGATCCTGGCCGAACTGCCCGGCAGGTGAAAAAGGGCGGCCCGGTGGGCCGCCCCCGCGCTGCCCTCAGGCGGCGTTGATCTGTTTGACCGCCAGACCGGTCATCGCGGCATTGGCCGCCTTTTCCATGTCCAGAATGCGGGTCAGCTGGTCGCGGGCAATCGGCTCGCCCATCACCTCGGCCCATTGGCGCAGGGTGCCATAACGGGCGATCTCGTAATGCTCGATGGCTTGCAGCGCGCCCAGCAGCGCGGCGTTCAGCGCCACACCCTCGGCCTCCTCGACGATCCCCTCGGCCTCTTTGATCAGGCCGACGATGGCGTCGCATTTCTCACCCTCGGGCTTTTCGCCGATGGTGCGGAACACGCCTTCCAGCATCTCGATCTGCTGGCGGGTTTCCTCGACATGGGCCTCGATCGCGGCCTTCAGGTCGGCGTCGGTCGCGGCCTTGGCCAGCTTCGGCCCGGCTTTCACGATCGCCTTTTCAGCGTAGTAGATGTCTTTCAGAGTGTGGTGGAAAGCATCGGCAAGCGTCTTCATCTGCGGTGTCTCCTGTGGCTGTGGGGCCAAGGGTTCTGGCCCCCTTGCAGGATCAACCCGGCAGGTCGCACATCGTTCCAGCGTCAGTTGTCGTTGATATCGCGGTGCCAGATCCGCGCCTCGCCCCGCGCACCCATGCTGCGCCGCAACAGCCACCATGCCACCAGTGAGGCCAGCCCGAAGGCAACCAGCGCCATCGGCAGGCCCGCGCCCAGCACGCCCGTCCCGATCAGCGCCGCCACCACGCCCGCGCCGATGGCAAAGCCCAGCAGGATCCAGCCCGGCAGGATGATCTCAAGCCCGGCCAGAACCAGCGCCGCGACCGCCCAGGCCCAGGGACTTTGCCAGATCATCAGCCGCGCCCCTTCAACAGCTTGAAGGCGTCGCTGAATGCCTCGATCGCATTGGCGGGCAGGATCACGGTCTGTTTGCCCGGCCCCTTGCCGACCTCGGCCAGGGCCTCGACCTGCTTCAGTGCGACCTGGTATTGCGCGGCCTCGATACCATTGTCGCGGATCGCGGCTGCGATGGTCTGGGTCGCATAGGCCTCGGCATCGGCGGCGATGCGGCGGGCCTTGGCCTGCTGCTCGGCTGCATAAAGCTCGCCGTCGGCGGCCAGTTCGACGGCGCGGCGGCGGCCCTCGGCTTCTGTCACCTGCGCGCGACGGGCGCGTTCGGCGTTCAACTGCTGCAACATGGCGGCGCGGGTCGCCTCATCCAGGTTCACGTCCAGAATCTCGGCCCGCGTCACCTCGATCCCCCAGTCATCGACGACATTGGCCAACTGGTCGCGGATGCGGTCGATCAGGCTGGCGCGGTTCGATTGCACCTGGTCCAGCTCCATCGTGCCGATTTCCGACCGGACGATGCCAGCGACGGTGGTGGCAATGGCGGCGTCGATATCGCGGATGCGATAGACGGTCTTTTCCGGCTCGATGATGCGATAGAACACGCTGGTTTCGACCTGCACCAGCACGTTGTCGGCGGTGATGGCATCCTGGCGGTTGGTCGGCAACTGCCGTTCCAGGATGCTGATGCGATGTGCCACGCGGTCCAGCACCGGCACGATCATGTTGATCCCCGGCCCCAGAACCGCGCGCAGACGGCCAAAGCGTTCCACCACATGCTTTTCCGATTGCGGCACGATGCGCACCGCCTTCAGCACCAGCACGATCAGGAACAGGCCCAGAATCAGCAGAAACAGATTGCCCCCGCCGATGGTGTCGATGATCTGATCCATGCCGCTTCCCCCTGTGATGTCCCCTTCCATGTATGTCGCGGGGGTAACAGCCACAAGACGGCTACTCGGCCGCCAGCCGCCCCACGCCCGGCACCAGCATCGCCAAGCGCGCCCAGACCCGCGCCAGCCGGTCGCGAAAGGCAGGATAGCCCGGCAGCGGGCGCAGCGTCGCCTCATCCATATACAGCGCGCGGTCGATCTCGATCTGGATGGCGTGGCGGCCACGGTCGGGCGCGCTGTGACGATCCAGCACATAGGCCCCGGCGAAGGGCGTATTGCGGCGCGTCACGAAGCCCTCGGCCAGAAAGGCGGCGGCGACGGCATCTGTCACCCAGGCGTCGGCGGAACGCCCAAAGCGGTCGCCCAACACGATTTCGGGGCGGGGGCGGGTCAGGCTGGCGCAGGCATCATGCGGCATCGAATGCACGTCGATCAGCACCGTCTGGCCGCAATCGGCCTGGGTGCGGTCGATCAGCGCGGCCAAGGCTGCGTGATAGGGGTGCCAGACGGCAGCCAGCCGCGCCTCGGCCTCGGCCAGCGTGATCTTGCCGCGCAGGATCACCCGGCCCCGTGCCACGACGCGCGGGATGACCCCCAGCCCCGCCGCCACCCGGCCATTCAGCCGCGCGGGCGCCAGCCCCTCGATCAGCGCGGGGTCCAGCTCATCCGCGGCGCGGTTCAGATCGACCACCCCGCGCGCCACCCGCGCCGTCATCACCGTCGCGCCCAGCCGGTGCGCGGGCAGGATCAGATGGCCGACAAAGGCATCCTCGGACGACCTCAGCACCCGCAGCCCCAGCGGGCTTGCGGCGCGAATCCCCGCAGGCCACCACCGCCCGCTGTGCGGCGAGGCAAAGATCACCCCGCTGCGCCGGGGCGCGGGTTCGTGCAGGCGAAAGGGCGGCAGATCATCCATCCGCCACAGCATATCCGCCCGCATCCGAAGGCCAACAGGAACTTGTCACCGAACCGCCATTTCCTCTTGAACCGTCCGGCGACTCTGTCTATAGCACGCCAGACCGACGCGGTTTCGCCCGCGTCCTTGTTGTTTTCAGGGACGCCGAAGCCATCTGTCAGGGGGCGGTTAGCTCAGCGGTAGAGCACTACGTTGACATCGTAGTGGCCACTGGTTCGATCCCAGTACCGCCCACCATTTCACCGCTGCGGGGCATGCCCGGCAGCACAACAGTTTCAAGGCGGTCCCTGTGGGCAGCCGCGAATGGGGAAAAGACGATGAAGGTTGCGAACTCGCTCCGCTCGCTGAAAACGCGCCATCGTGATTGCCAGGTCGTGCGCCGCAAAGGCCGCATCTATGTGATCAACAAGACGCAAAAGCGCTACAAGGCCCGTCAGGGCTAAGTCGCCAGGCGACAGAACTGAAACGCCCGGACCGCTGGTCCGGGCGTTTTCTTTTTGTGCGATGGTGACCCGGCCGCCATGGCGACCGGGCGCGGGGCTCAGCGGCTGGCTGTGCCGTCGGTGCCGCGAATCGCCGAGACCTGATCGCCGTCCAGGTAGCCGGTGGCGGAAAGGCCCACCGAGCCCTGCCAGGCGGCAATCGCCCGCCGGGTGCCGCTGCCGAAGATGCCGTCGGTGCCGCGCGTGTCATAGCCCATCAGGGTCAGGCGGCGCTGGATCTCGGCGCGCTCGGTGCGGCTCAGGCCCAGCAAACCCTCCTCGATGCGGGCGCGGTCGCTGTCGCTGCTGGCCGTGGGCGTGGCGGGGGCGGTGCTGCGCAGGCTGCGGACCTGATCGGCGGTCAGATAGCCGGTCACGCTTTGGCCCTGGGCGTTCTGCCAGTTGGAAATGGCGCGACGGGTGCCGCTTCCGAAGATGCCATCAGTGCCGCGCGTGTCATAGCCCAGCCCGGTCAGCTGCTGCTGCACCATCCGCCGGTCGGCCCGCGACAGGCCCAGATTGTATTCGGCCCGCGCCGCAGCGTCGGTGCCGGTGGCGGGTGCGGGGGTCGTCGTGGTGGCCGGGCCGCCGACGTTCAGCACCTTGACCTGCGCCGCCGTCAGATAGCCGGTCACGCTGTCGCCGCGATCGCGCTGCCAGGTGGCGATCGCATTGCGGGTGCCGCGCCCGAACGCGCCATCGACGCCGCGCGTGTTATAGCCCAGCGCGGTCAGACGCGACTGGATGCGGGTGCGGTCGGCGCGCGACAGGCCCAGGTCAGCCTCGGTCGCAGCCGCATTGCCCGCGGCCGGCGCAGTGCCGGGCGCGGCCTGCCCCATGGCCTTCAGCCGCGCCTTGGCGGTGGCCGCATTCGGCCCCTGCGGATAGGCCGCCAGATAATTCTGATACGCCTGCGCGGTATTGGCCTGACGCGCGGCTTCCCACACTTGCGGCTCCTGTGCGGCCTTCAATTGCGCCTGCAACTGGGCGTTCAGAATGCCGCCGATCAGGTCGATCGGCTTCACCTCGGCCTGCGCGGTCACCGGCGCGACGGCGATCATCGCCGCCACGGCCAGAGGGATCAAACGGGTCTTCGTGCCAGCCATCATCGGCCCTCCCACACGGGGGGCCTAGTCGTAACGGCGGCGGTCCTCGATCACCTTGCCATCATTGGGCAGCGATCCCGGTGCCACCAGCTCGATCCGGCCCCGAAGTTTCAGCGCCTCGACAACCGAGGCCTCATACAACGCCCGATCCGTGGCATGGGTTTCAATCTGCACCGTCATCACATCCATTTCACCGTCCCGGTCGGCCAGCACACGCGCGCGTGCGATCTCGGGGTGGCGGGCGACCAGGGCCGCGACCTGTTCGGGGCGCACGAACATCCCTTTGATCTTGGTGGTCTGGTCGGCGCGGCCCATCCAGCCCTTGATGCGCAGGTTGCTGCGCCCGCAGGGGCTGGCGCCGGGCAGCACCGCCGACAGATCGCCGGTGGCAAAGCGGATCAGCGGATAGTCGGGGTTCAGCGTCGTCACCACGACCTCGCCCACCTCGCCATCTGGGACCGGATCGCCGGTTCCGGGGCGGACGATTTCCACGATCACGCCCTCATCGACGATCATCCCCTCGACCAGGGCGCCATCGGCCATCGTTTCATAGGCGATATTGCCCAGATCGGCGGTGGCATAGCACGACAGCGTGGTGACGCCGCGATCGGCATATTCCTTGCGCAGGCTGGGGAACAGCGCGCCGCCGCCGACGGCGGCACGGGTGATCGCCAGCCGCTCGCCCATCTCGTCGGCCTTGTCCAGGATGATCTTCAGATAATCCGGAGTGCCCGCGTAAACCGTGGTGCCGATATCGGCGGCGGCCCGCACCTGAAGCTCGGTCTGGCCGGTGCCGGCGGGCAGCACGGCGGCCCCCACGGCGCGCGCGCCCGATTCAAAGATCATCCCGGCGGGGGTCAGGTGATAGCCAAAGCAGTTCTGCACGATATCGCCCGCGCCGACGCCGCAGGCATGAAGGAACCGGCCCATGCGCCACCAGTCGCCGCCGACCATGCCCGGCTCATAGATCGGGCCGGGCGATTGGAAGATGTGGTGGAACGCCCCCGGTGCGCGCGCCGTCAACCCACCAAAGGGGGCATCGGCCTTTTGCGCCGCCGACAGGTCGGCCTTGCGGATCACCGGCAGGCGGGCCAGGGCGGCGCGGTCGGTGATGGCGGCGGCCTCGACGCCGCCCAGATGCGCGGCCATGCCCGGCGCGGTCAGCGCGCGCGCAATCGCGGCGGGCAGGTCGCGGGCCAGATCTGCCGCCCGCTGATCGGCCGAGCGGGTCTCAAGTTCATCGAAATGGCTCATGGTATCGTCCTCAGGCCAGCCAGCGCTTGCGGCGGCGATAGCTGCGCACGTCGCGGAACGACTTGCGCCCCTCCTCGGACATGCCCAGGTAAAACTCTTTCACGTCGGGGTTTTCGCGCAGGGCGTCGGCGGGGCCATCCATCACCACGCGGCCCGATTCCAGGATATAGCCGTAATGGGCATAGCGCAGCGCGACGTTGGTATTCTGTTCGGCCAACAGGAAGGTTACGCCCTCGCCCTGGTTCACCGCCTTGACGATCTCGAAGATCTGCTCGACCAGCTGCGGCGCCAGACCCATGCTGGGTTCGTCCAGCAGGATCGTTTCTGGGCGGCTCATCAGCGCGCGGCCCATTGCCACCATCTGCTGTTCCCCACCCGAGGTATACCCGGCCTGCGACCGCCGCCGTTCCTTCAGGCGCGGGAAGTAGTTGTAAACCATCTCAAGGTCAGCCGCGATCGCAGCGCGGCCATCGCTGCGGGTATAGGCGCCGGTCAGCAGGTTTTCCTCGACCGTCAGGTGTTCAAAGCAATGGCGGCCCTCCATCACCTGAATGACGCCCTTTTTCACCAGGCTGGCCGGGTCCATGTCCTGCACCCGCTCGCCCCGGTAGAAGATATTGCCCTTGGTCACCTCGCCGCGTTCGGAATGCAGCAGGTTGGAAATCGCCTTCAGCGTGGTGGTCTTGCCCGCGCCGTTGCCGCCCAGAAGCGCGGTGATCCCGCCCTTCGGCACGCTCAGGCTGACGCCCTTCAGCACCAGGATGACGTGGTTGTAGATGACCTCGATATTGTTGACCTCCAGCAGGGTTTCGCCCACTGCGGGGTTCTGGGCAGAGGTCTGGGGACTGGCGTCCAGCATGGCGGCATCCTTTCGCGGCATCGTGGCGGGTCGGGCGATCAGGGGTGTCCCCGGCCCAAGGATCGGGCCGGGGACGGGTCAGATCAGTTGCAGCGCGGGGTGATGGCCGCTTCCTTGGCGAAGGCCTCGGAATCCGACAGCACCAGCGGGTCCAGCACGTCGTGGTCCGGCTCGGTGAACTCGGTGATCAGGTTCCACTTGCCGGCAGCCGCGTCCCATTGCTGGACGCGCGACAGGCCAGTGCCGCCATGGTTGTCGCAGCTTGTCGCCAGCGCCGGGCCAAAGTCGGGCAGGCCCAGTTCGGTCATCCGCTCGGGCGTGATGTCCAGCGCCTCGAACCCGTCACGAACCTGCGCGGGGGTCACTTTCGACGTGCCGGCCAGTTCCTGCGCCTTGCGGATCGCCTCGGAAATCACCAGCGCCGCATACATGCCGCGCGAATACAGCACCGAACCGACATGCGCCCCGCCCTGCGACGCCTTGCCGGGATCGATGACGTATTTCTGCATGTCGGCATACATCGGATAGTCCTTGCCGGTGCCGTGGAAGGCCAGCGACTTGTAGCCATTGGCTGCCGCGCCCACCGGGGTCACGTCGACCTCGGAACCCGACCACCAGATGCCGACCATGTTTTCCAGCGGGAACCGGATGTTCGAGGCTTCCTGAATGGCGACCTGGTTCATCACGCCCCAGCCATACAGGATCACGAAGTCCGGCTTGTCGCGGCGCACTTGCAGCCATTGCGATTTCTGCTCCTGGCCGGGGCTGTCGACGGGGATTTCCGCCAGCTCGAACTTGTGCTTCTCGGCCAGCGCGCGCAGCGTCGGGATCGGCTCCTTGCCGAAGGCGCTGTTGTGATAGACCAGCGCGATCTTCTTGCCCTCAAGACTGCCGCCCGCCGTGTCCATCAGGTGCTTGACGATGACCGAGGCACCATCCCAATAGTTCGTCGGCGCGTTGAACACCCATTCAAACACCTTGCCATTCTTGGCCGAGGTGCGGCCATAGCCGGGGGTATACAGCGGGATCTTGTCCGCGGCGACCTTGGGGATCAGCTGATAGGTGATGCCGGTCGACAGCGGGTTGTAAACCAGCGCGCCCTGACCCTTGGTCGATTCATAGCATTCGACGCCTTTTTCGGTGTTATAGGCGGTCTCGCATTCCGGCACGACGACCTTTTCGCCGCCGATGCCGCCATCGCGTTCGTTCAGCAGGGTAAAGTAGTCGTTGAAACCATCGGCATATTGGGTGCCGTTGGCGGCAAAGGGACCGGTCCGATAGGACAGGTTCGGCACCACCAGATCGGCCATGGCCGGGGTGGCGATGGCCAGGGCGGCCGCAGTCATCAGGAACTTCTTCATCCGAATTTTCCTCCCAGTCGAATGATGACAGTCAGTCTTGCACCCGGCCGGTTGGCCCGGCCGGTGTGAACCTCAGTGCGGGAAGGGCCACAGCCGCAGCTTTTCCTTGGCCAGCTTCCACAGTTGCGCCAGCCCGTGCGGCTCCAGGATCAGGAAGGCCACGATCAGCGCGCCTACGATCATCAGCTCGATATGGGCGGCCAGATCGGTGGGCCAGCCCAGGCCGCCGACCAGCACGTTTTTCAGAAACACCGGCAGCAGCACCAGAAATGCCGCGCCCGCGAAGGAACCGAACACCGACCCCAGGCCACCGATGATGACCATGAACAGGATCAGGAACGATTTGTTGATGCCAAAGGCCTCGCCAACCTCGGCAGCCCCCAGATAGACGGCAAAGAACAGCGCCCCGGCGATGCCGATGTAAAAGCTGCTGACCGCAAAGGCCGTCAGCTTGGCGCGCAGCGGGTTCACGCCGATGATCTCGGCGGCGATGTCCATGTCGCGAATTGCCATCCACTGCCGACCGCTGGCGCCGCGCGTCAGGTTGCGCGCAACCCATGCCAAAGTGAACAGCAGCACCAGGCAGAACAGGTATTTGGCGGCGGCACTGGTGTTCGGGCCGGTCACGAACTGGCCAAACAGAGTGCGTTCTGGCGCGGTGATCTGGCCCGAGGCCGAATAGTTGTAAAACCACGGCACCTTGTTGAACAGCCAGACCAGAAAGAACTGCGCCGCAAGGGTCGAGACCGCCAGGTAAAAGCCCTTGATGCGCAGGCTGGGCAGGCCGAACAGCACGCCCACCACGGCGGTGATGCCGCCCGCGATCAGCACATGGATCAGGATGTTCACCTCGGGGAAGGCGGTCATCAGCTTGTAGCAGGCATAGGCCCCCACCGCCATGAACCCGCCGGTGCCAAGCGACACCTGCCCGGCATAGCCGACCAGGATGTTCAGCCCCAGGGCCGCGATCGCATAGATCAGGAACGGAACAAAGACCGCGTTCGCCCAGTAATCGTTGATGACAAAGGGGATGATCCCGAATGCCACCGCGATCAACGCATAGTAGCGCCAGCGGTCGAACCGGATCGGGAACGTCTGGCTGTCGTCCCGATAGGTCGTCTTGAAATCGCCTGCTTCACGATACAGCATTCAACGCCCCTTCCCCATGGTGTTCCGGGGAAGGGCGGCTGCGCTTCCCCCTAGGCGGCGCGGCGCAGCCGCAGCCAGCTTGTCAGTCCGATGGCCGCGCCCAGGGCGGCCAGGATGATGTTCAGAACCAGATGACTTGCGGCAGCGCCCGCCGGTGCGGCAAGCGCGATCCAGCCAAAGGTGGCCGCCGCGGCCCAGCCGATCACACAGATCACAGCCAAGGTTTGCATGGTGTTCATGGCTGGTCCTCCCCCCTGCCCCTGCGACAGGGACACAGCCGGACTCCATGACGGGCCGCGGCGGCGTCCCTTGTCTCCGGCTGATGGGTCCGACGGGGCCTCCCCACCCCGCGGCAACCGGATCTGTGACAGGTTGCCGCAGACCAAAGTCGTAATCAACGCCTTTTTCTTGCGACGAAGGGACCAAGTTTGCGCGCGCCATCATCACACCCGTTCGATGATCTTTTCGCCGAACAGACCCTGGGGACGGAACACCAGGAAGATCAGCGCCAGCACATAGGCGAACCAGTTTTCGGTCGCGCCGCCGATCATCGGGCCGACGAAGAACTCGAACAGTTTTTCGCCCACGCCGATGATGAGACCGCCGACGATCGCACCGGGGATCGAGGTGAAGCCGCCCAGCATCAGCACCGGCAGCGCCTTCAACGCGATCAGCGACAGGCTGAACTGGACGCCGGATTTCGACCCCCACATGATCCCCGCGACCAGCGCCACGAAACCGGCGATCGACCAGACCATCACCCAGATGAAGCGCAGGCTGATGCCCACCGACAGCGCCGCCTGATGGTCGTCTGCGACGGCGCGCATCGCCCGGCCCTGCTTGGTGTATTGGCTGAAGGCGACAAGGCTGGCGACCAGAATGGCGGCGATCACCGTGGCCCAGATGTCCAGCCGGTCGATGAAGAAGCCATAGCCAAAGATGCTGTCGGTCGCGGCCTCGACGGTTTCCGACAGACCCTGCGGGATGCCGACATCCAGCGCCTTGATGTTGGCGCCCCACATCACATCGCCCAGCCCCTCAAGGAAATAGGCCAGTCCGATGGTCGCCATGAACAGGATGATCGGCGGCTGGTTCACCAGATGGCGCAGCACCGCCCATTCGATGATGATCGCCAGCAGCACCATCACAGCAGCGGCCAGCAGGATCGACAGCCAGGCCGGCAGCGTCCAGCCGAAATGTTCAAGCTGGCTGCCGAAGATCGCGTTGATGATATGGGCGAAGGGCACCTGCCCCTGTTGCAGCCCCACCAGGGTCAGCGCGGCAAACAGCGCCAGCACCCCCTGGGCATAGTTGAACACGCCCGACGCTTTGTAGATCAGCACGAAGCCCAAGGCGACAAGCGCATACATGACCCCGGCCATCAGGCCATTCAGGGTCACTTCCATGGCGTAAAGAAGCTGGTCCATCACAGGGCCTCCATCCGGGTCGGGGCGGGAACAGTGCACGAACGGTGCACAACCTGTGCACAGGCGGCGCATGGGTTGTGCAGGGCGGTGTCGCGGCGCGGGCTAGTCATGGGCCACCCCCAGATAGGCGGCGATCACCTCGGGGTTGTTGCGCACCTCATCGGGGGTGCCGTCACCGATCTTCTTGCCGTAGTCCATCACGACCACGCGGTCCGACAGGTCCATGACCACGCCCATGTCGTGTTCGATCAGCGCGATGGTGGTGCCGAACTCGTCGTTCACATCCAGGATAAAGCGGGACATGTCCTCTTTTTCCTCGACGTTCATGCCGGCCATCGGCTCGTCCAGCATCAACAGCTTGGGTTCGGCAGCCAGCGCGCGGGCCAGTTCCACCCGCTTTTTCAGGCCATAGGGAAGGCGCCCCACCGGCGTCTTGCGGATGTTCTGGATTTCCAGAAAGTCGATGATCTTCTCGACCTTTTCGCGGTGTTCGTTTTCCTCGCGCTCGGCGGCGCCCCACCAGATCGCCTGGCTGAGCAGCCCCGATTTCATCATCGTCAGGCGGCCAGTCATGATGTTGTCCAGCACCGTCATGCCGTCGAACAGCGCGATGTTCTGGAACGTGCGCGCCAGCCCCAGCCGCGCCACCTGATAGGGGCGCATCGGCGGGCGCTTTTCGCCACGAAACCAGACCTCGCCCTCTTGCGGGACATAAAAGCCGGACATGACGTTCATCATCGACGACTTGCCGGCGCCGTTCGGGCCGATGATCGCGCGGATCTCGCCCTCGCGGATGTCGAAGCTGATATCCTTGATCGCCACCACACCGCCAAAGCGCAGGGTGATGTTCTTCATCTCCATCAGCACGCCGCCAATCTGGCGACCGTCCGCTGTAACGTAACCTTCGGAAGTTGCTTGCGTCTTCATGCCGCCACCTTGCCTTTCACCGGCACCACGGCGGCATCTTCCAGCCGCAGCGTGGCCTTGATCTTGCCCTTGCGGCCGTCCTCATAGGTGACTTCCGTTTCGGTATAGATGCTGTCCTTCCCGTCATAGAGCGCGGCAATCAGATCGGCGAACTTGTCGGCGATGATGTTGCGGCGCACCTTGCGGGTGCGGGTCATTTCGCCGTCATCGGCATCCAGTTCCTTGTGCAGGATCAGGAAGCGGTGGATCTGGCAGCCCGACAGCATCGGGTCTTGCGCGACCGACCGGTTCACCTCCTCCACATGGGCCTTGATCATCTCATAGACCTTGGGATGACCGGCCAGTTCCTGATAGCTGGCATAGGCGATGTTGTTGCGTTCTGCCCAGTTGCCGACCGCCGTCAGGTCGATGTTGATGAAGGCGGTGCAGCGGTCGCGGCCGGCACCGAACACCACGGCCTCAAGGATGTTGGGATAGAACTTCAGCTTGTTTTCAACATATTTCGGCGCGAAAAGGCTGCCGTCGGCCATCTTGCCCACGTCCTTGGCGCGGTCGATGATGCGCAGATGGCCGGTGCCGGGTTCAAAGAAGCCCGCATCGCCGGTCGCCACCCAGCCCTCGGGGTCTTTGGTCGAGGCGGTGCTTTCCGGGTTCTTGTAGTATTCGACAAAGGTGCCGGGGCTGCGATACAGAACCTCGCCGTTTTCGGCGATCTTCACCTCAACCCCGGGGCTGGGCACGCCCACCGTGTCGGAGCGAACCTGCCCGTTCGGCTGCTGGGTGATGAAAACCGACGCCTCGGTCTGGCCGTACAGCTGTTTCAGGTTGATGCCCAGGCTGCGGTAGAACTCGAAGATCTCGGGGCCGATCGCCTCACCCGCCGTATAGGCCACGCGGATGCGCGACAGGCCCAGCGTGTTCTTCAGCGGCGCGAACATCATCACATCGCCGGTGCGATAGTCGAAATAGTCGCGCAAAGGCTGGGGATAGAGGTTCAGCAGCGGCCCGCGCGCGTTGAAATGGGCGCGGGTGTCGACCGGGTGGCGCAGCTTGGTCAGGGTCAGGCGAACGGCGTTTTCCAGCATCGTCTCGGCCGCGAAGCCGATCCCCATGGCATAGCGCCACGCCCACCGCAGGCGGCGGCGAAGGGTCGGCTTGGACCGCTGCACGCGATAGCGCGGCATCCCGTATTCTTCCCCGGTGGTCTTGGCGAAGTTCATGAAATGCTTGAACATCCCATGCTTCAGATCGCCCGCATCCTCCATCCGGATCATCACGCTGGTCAGCATCTGTTCAAAGATGCGCGGCGGCGCAAAGAAATAGGTCGGGCCGATTTCGCGCAGGTCGGTCATCATCGTATGCGCGCCTTCGGGGCAGTTGACCGTAAAGCCGACATACATCGCCTGACCCAGCGAAAAGATGAAATCGCCGACCCAGGCCATCGGCAGATAGGCCAGCACGTCCTCATCCGGACCAAGATTGTCGAACGCGGCCGAGTTCTTGGCCGTCTCGATGATGTTGCGGTTCGACAGAACCACGCCCTTGGGCTTGCCAGTGGTGCCGCTGGTATACAGCATCACACATGTGCTGTCGTAAGTCAGTTCCGCGATCCGGGCATCCAGTTCGCCGCCCAGTCGCTGATGGGCCGCGCGGCCCTCGGCCTGCACGTCGGCCAGGGCGTTCATGCGGGAATGGTCGTATTTCCGCATCCCGCGCTTGTCGGTATAGATGACCTGTTCGGCCTTCTGGATCTTGGCCTCGGCCTCGATCACCTTGTCGACCTGTTCCTGATCGCCGCAGATGATGAAGCGCGCGCCGCAGTGATCCAGCACATAGGCCATCTCGTCTGCGGCGGCATCCTGATAGAGCGGCACCGGCACCGCGCCGCACATCTGCGCGGCGACCATGGCCCAGTAATGCGCCGGCCGGTTGCGCCCGATCACCGCGACATGATCGCCCCGGTTCAGCCCCAAAGCCAGCATCCCCAGGGCAAGCGCGCGGATTTCCTCGGCGGCCTCGGCCCAGGTCCAGGATTGCCATATCCCGAACTCTTTTTCCCGATAGGCCGTGCGATCGCCGAAACGGTCGACATTGCGCGCCAAAAGCGCCGGAATCGAGCTTTGCGCGGGATCCCCCGCCACCGGCTGTGTCGTCATGTAACCTCCCCGCGGCCCTGCGGACCCCTGATCCGAACGGGCGATTCCTCGCGCGCCCATTGCGGCATGTCCGAACCCTTGCCGTCAAAGGTTTCCTCAATTTGTCGTGAATGTTACGAAACCTTTCACGCCAACACCGGGGGCGCAAACAGCCTTTCGCCGCACCGCGACGGGTGTTAGCCAAGGATCGGGGGGAAGACATGGACGACCAGCTGATCCTGTCGGGGCTGAACCTGATCCAGCAGGCCCTGTCGATCTTTGACAGCGATCTGCGGCTGCGGGTCTGCAACCGCCCCTATCGCCAATTGTTCGACCTGCCCGACCGGCTGGTGCGGCCCGGCGCCAGCTTTCAGGATACAGTGCGCTATCTGGCCGAGCGTGGCGAATACGGCGGCCAGGACGATCTGGAGGCCGCAGTCCAGCTTCGCGTCGATCAGGCCCGCGCCTTTCAGCCGCATTATCTGGAACGTCAGCGCCCCGATGGCCGCTGGATCTCGGTCGAGGGCGCGCCGCTGGCCCAAGGCGGCTGGGTCGCCGTCTATACCGACATCACCGACATCAAACGCCAGGAAGCCCTGCTGCGGGCGCGGTCGGCGGAATTGTCGGGCCAGCTTCTGACCCGCGCCGAGGAGCTGGCCGAGGCCAACCGCGCTTTGGCCGCGCTGAACGCCAGCCTGACCGAGGCGCAGCAGACCCTGACCGAGACCGAGGCGCGCACCCGGCTGGTCACCCAGATGGTGCCCGCCCATATCGCGCATATGGATCGGGCCTATCGCTATACCTTTTCCAACCGGCGGCTGAATGCGGTGATGCCAGGTTCCAGCGCCGATGTGGTCGGGATGACCGGCGAACAGGCACTGGGCCGCGCCACCTTCGACCGCATCCGCCCCCAGATCGACCAGGCCCTTGCCGGGCGATCTTCGGTGTTCGAGATCAGCCACGACCCGTCCGGGCGGCGCATCCGCATCGCGCTGACCCCCGATCCGGGGCCGGATGGCGCGGCGCCGGTGGGCGTGTTCGTGCTGTCGACCGATGTGACGGCGGAAACCCAGGCGCGCGCGGCCCTCGCGCAGGCGGCGCGGCGGCAGATCGGGGCGCAGCTGACCTCGGGTCTGGCGCATGATTTCGCCAATCTTCTGACCGTGATCCTGGGGCTTCAGGGGCGGCTGGCGCGGGTGCAGGGCCTGCCGCCCGAGGCCGCCGACCTGGCCGCCGCCACCCTGTCCGCCGCGCGGCGCGGCGGCACCCTGCTGGACCGCATCGCTACCATCACCGGCAAGCGCGAGATCACCCCCCAGCCCGTCGATCTGTCGGTCCTGCTTGAGGATCTGGCGGCGATGGCGCGGCCCACTTTGGGCGATGGCATCCGGCTGTCGGTCACGACGCTGGCCCTGCCCGGCCCGCTGCTGCTGGATCCCGGCGCGTTGCAGGACAGCCTGCTGAACCTGCTGCTGAACGCCCGCGACGCGATCCGGGGTGCGACCGGCGAGGCCTCGGGGCGCATCGGCATCGTCGCCGCACCGATCCGCGACACCTGGATCGAGATCATCGTGACCGACAGCGGCCCCGGCTTTTCCGACGAAGCCCTGGACCGGGGGATGGAGCCGTTCTTCACCACCAAGGGCGGCGGCGGTTCCGGCCTTGGGCTGTCGATGGTCTATGACCAGACCGTGCTGGCGGGCGGCACCGTGCGGCTGGGCAACAGCCCCGATGGCGGGGGCGAGGTGCGGCTGCGCCTGCCGCTGCGCCCCGCGCCGCATCTGGACGCCGCGCCGCCGACCATGGTGCTGCTGATCGACGACCATCCCGACATCCGCGCCGCCGTGCGCGACCAGTTGCGCGACCTGGGCCATTCGGTGATCGAGGCCGCCTCGGTCGCCGAGGCGCGGCAACTGGCCGACCTGCCGGGGCTGGGCATGATTCTGTCCGACATCACCCTGCCCGGCGGCGAAACCGGCGCCGACCTGATGCGCGATCTGGCCGCGCGCGATCATCCCGTGCCGCGCCTGTTGATGACCGCGCTGCCCGAAGCCCATCCCGACCGACAGGCCGCGCCCTGCCCGATCCTGTCCAAACCCGTCAGCGCCGCCGATCTGGCCGCCGCGCTGTCCGCGATCAAGGCCCAGCCATGACCCAAGCCCATATCGCCATTCTGGATGACGAAGCCGAGATCCGCAGGATGCTGTCGGATGCCCTGGAGGAGGCGGGCTTCCGCACCACCTGCTACGCCCGCGCGACCGAGTTCGAGGCCGCCTTGCGCCGCATGACCCCCGATGTCTGCCTGGTCGATCTGGGCCTGCCCGACCGCGACGGGCTGGCCCTGGTGCATCGGCTGGCGCTGGAATCGGGATCGACGATCATCATCATCTCGGGCCGGGCGCAGGTGCAGGATCGGGTCACCGGGCTGGAACTGGGCGCCGACGATTACATCATCAAGCCCTTCGACCCCGCCGAGGTCGTCGCCCGCATCCGCGCCCGCCTGCGCCGCCCCGCGCCCGGTGCCGCAAGCGCCCGCGCGACCGCGCGTTTCGCGGGCTGGACGGCGCATTTCGACCGCTACACCCTGACCGACGCCGAGGGCCGCGTGACGCCCTTTTCCCATGCCGAGGGCGAGGTGCTGCGGTTATTTCTGGACAGCCCGAACCGGCTGATCTCACGCGCGCAGATGCAGGAAATGCTGGGCGGGGCGGCGGGGGAAAGCTTCGACCGGGCGATGGATGTGCGGATTTCGCGGCTGCGCACCAAGCTGGGCGAAGATCCGAAAAACCCGCGCCTGATCAAGACGATCTACGGCGCGGGCTATATTTTCCTGGGGGATGTCGTCTGGTCCTGAGGCCGCGCCCTTGGCTGGCTGCGGATGCGTATTTGGACAAGAAAGAAGGGCTAACGGCGCAGGATGTCGGCCTCGGCCTCCTCAGAGGACAGACCAAGCGCCTCCATCCCTTCCTCAAGGTAATCGGCCAGATTGGGCACGCCCATCAGGTAGTCCTCGGTCGGCGTCGTCGCCTCGGCCCGCGCGGTGGCGATCGCCTCGGGCAGTTCCTCGGGCGAAAAGGTCTGGCGGCCGATCCACATGACGGCGACCAGGCTGGCCTGTTCATCCTCGTTCAGACCGGCGATGAAGTCGCGCAGTTCGGATTCGGTGCCGGTCTGGCCACGGCGGCTTCCCTGATGTTCCCAGGCATTGACGCCGCTGTCGAACTCTCGCGCGCGGATGATGACGTAGCCGATCTTGTCAGGGCTGATGGGCAGCATGGTGATCTCCTTCGCCCGCATCATCGCGCCGGGGCGGGGCGAGGGCAAGCTATTCCGCCCTGCCGCCCCCCGATTTCGACGCCGCCAGCAGCGCGCCACCCGGATCGGCGGGCGGATCGGCGGCCAGTTCCTCGAAATCGACGTTATCCAGACGGCGGGCGCGTTTGCCGGCCTTGTCGGCGGAAATCTTGATCTCGTCGATGTCGCGGGCGGCCTGGGTGAAATGCCGGTCCAGATTGCCCACCCGATCCACAAGCCGCGTCACATCCGCGCCAAGCGCCGCCAGCTCCTTGCGGATCGCCCCGGCCTGCGCCCGCATCCGGGCATCCTTCAGAATGGCGCGCATCGTGTGCAGCGTGGCCATGCAGGTGGTGGGCGACACGATCCAGACGCGCGCCGCAAAGCCGTCACGCACCAGTTCGGGGAAGTTGGCGTGCAATTCGGCATAGACCGCCTCGGAGGGCAGGAACATCAGCGCGCCATCCGCCGTCTCGCCCTCGATGATGTATTTCTCGGCAATCGCCTTGATATGACCGCGCACCGAAATCCGCATCATCCGCTGCGCCTCGATCAGCTCGGCCTGATTGGTCGCGGCGCGCAGCTTTTCATAGGCCTCAAGCGGGAACTTGGCGTCCACGACGATCGGCCCTGGCGGGTTCGGCAGGTGAATCAGGCAATCGGCGCGCTTGCCGTTCGACAAGGTGGCCTGCCAGGCATAGGCATCGGGCGGCAGCGCCTTGGCCACGATGTCGCGCAACTGGATCTCGCCGAAGGCGCCGCGGGTCTGCTTGTTCGACAGGATGTCTTGCAGGCCCAACACCTCGCCCGACAGTTTTTCGATCTTGGCTTGCGCGCGGTCGATCATTTCCAGCCGCTGTTGCAGATCGCCCAGGCTGCGCGCGGTGCGGGTGGCGCTGCCGTGCAGGTTTTCGGCCATGCCGGTGGCGACCTCGGCCAGACGCTGTTCCATCAGCGCCAGCACGCGGGCCTGCGATGCCGCATGGGCTTCGCTGACGTGATGCAGCCCCCCGGCCAGTTGTTGCTGGCCATCCGACAGGCCCTGAACCCGCGCGCCCAGGGCGCCGACCTGATCGTAAAGGGGCGCGGCCATGCGCGCCGACCGGCCCGCCGCGCGCAGGGTCAGGATCAGCAGCACCAGCACCAGCAGCACCAGCCCGGCCACGGCCAGCACCACGGGATCGCCCGGATCAATGACGCGGTTGCCAATCTGCATCACGCCCGCCCGAACAGCCGTTCGACATCGGCCAGCCGCAATTCCACATAGGTCGGGCGGCCGTGGTTACACTGGCCCGACAGCGGCGTCGCCTCCATCTCGCGCAGAAGGGCGTTCATCTCCTCGGGGCGCATCTGCCGCCCGGCGCGGATCGAGCCATGGCAGGACATGCGCGACAGCACCGCGTCGAGCCGCGCCGTCAGCGTCAGGCTGTCGCCCTGATCGGCCAGTTCATCCAGAATGTCGGCGATCAGCGCGGCGGCATTGACCTGCCCCAGCAGGGCCGGGGTTTCCCGCACCGCCACCGCGCCGCCGCCAAAGGGTTCGATGGTCAGCCCCAACCGGTGCAGATCGGGCGCGACCTCCAGCAGGCGGGCGGCGTCGGCTTCGGACAGGCTGACGATCTCGGGGATCAGCAGCGCCTGCGCGGCCACGCCCTTGGCCGCCATCTGCGCCTTCAGCCGCTCATAGACCAGTCGTTCATGGGCAGCGTGCTGATCGACGATGACGATACCGGTTGCGGTCTGCGCGATGATATAGGTGTCATGCACCTGCGCGCGGGCGGCCCCCAAAGGGTGATCCGTCACCTCTGCGGTCGGTGCATCGGCGCGCATGGCCGGGGGCAGGTCAAAGCCGGTCGCGGCCTCGGCCATGCCCGATTCTGGCGCCTGCGCGCGGGTCGCCGCGTAAAGCGCGCCCTGCGACGGGCGGTCCATCTGATAGACGCGCGGCGGCAGCGGGGCTTCGGGCCGCATCGCGCCCAGCGTCGCACTGGCCACGGTCGAGGAGGCGCGATGCCCCTGCATCGCCAGCCCGTGCCGCAGCGCGCTGACCATCAGGCCGCGCGCCAGCCCCGGATCGCGGAACCGCACCTCGGCCTTGGCGGGATGCACGTTCACGTCGACAAGCTGGGGGTCGCAGGTGATGAACAGCGCCGCCGCCGGATGGCGGTCGCGCGCCAGCACATCCATATATCCCGCCCGCAGCGCGCCGATCAGCAGCTTGTCACGCACCGGGCGATTGTTCACGAACAGATGCTGCGCCACCGCCGCGCCGCGCGAATAGGTGGGCAGGCTGGCGTAGCCGGTCAGTCGCAACCCGTCGCGTTCGGCGTCGATCACCAGCGCATTCTCGATGAAGTCGCGGCCCATGATCCGGCCCAGCCGCGCAGCCAAAGCCGAAAACAGATCGCCCTGTTCAGCGTCTAATCGCAGCAGTTCACGCGGGGTGCCACCGGTGGCGTCGGTCAGCGTAAAGCTGACGCCGGGTTCGGCCATCGCCAGGCGGCGGACCACATCGGCGATGGCCTGCGCCTCGGCGCGGTCGGATCGCAGGAACTTCAGCCGGGCCGGAGTGGCGTGGAACAGGTCGCGCAGTTCCACCACCGTGCCAGCGGTCAGCGCCGCCGGGCGGGGCGCGCCGATGCGCCCGCCATCGACGGTCAGGCTGGCGGCCTCATGCCCCTGGGCGCGGCTGGTCAGCGACAGGCGCCCCACGGCGCCAAGGCTGGGCAGCGCCTCGCCGCGAAAGCCGAAGGTGGTGATGTTCAGCAGGTCCGAGCCGTCGATCTTCGACGTGGCATGACGTGACAGCGCCAGCGGCAGGTCATCCGCCGTCATCCCGCAGCCGTCATCGGCCACCCGGATCAGCGTCTTGCCGCCATCGGCATAGGTCACGTCGATGCGCCGCGCACCCGCATCCAACGCATTTTCAACAAGTTCCTTGACCGCCGAGGCCGGGCGTTCGACCACCTCGCCCGCCGCGATGCGGTTGGCCGCAGCCTCATCCAATTGGCGGATGACGGGGCGGGGCGGGCTGATCTTGTGGTCCATGGCGTTCATCCCACAAGTCTTAGCAAGATCCGCGCCGACCCGCAAAGATTCGTCGCCCCTCTGACGCAGCCTGCAGTTGCAACCGCGCCCCAAAAGGTTGAGTCACACTGAACCGCATCGTATGAAACCTTCAATTGCACGCTTTTTTCGACAGACCTATTTTATTCCCAACATGGAGGGAAAATGTCCTTTCCCAAAGTCGTTAAGGGTCGCAAGTTTCAGCAAGTGCTGGAAGGCGCGCGGAAAGTCTTTTTGCGCGACGGGTTCGACGGGGCCAGCGTGGATGATATCGCACGCGAGGCCAGCGTGTCCAAGGCCACGCTGTATAGCTATTTCCCCGAAAAGCGGCTGATGCTGATCGAGGTCGCGCGGGCCGAGTTCGAGCAACTGGCCAATTCCGCGCATGAGGATGTCGACCTGACGCTGCCGACGCCCGACCTGCTGCGCGCCGTCGCCTATCTGGTCGCCACCAATATCGCGTCCGATTTCAGCATCCAGGTGTTCCGCCTGGCGGTGGCGGAATCGCCGCGTTTTCCGGCCATCGGGCATGAATATCTGCGCGCCGGGCCGGGGCTGCTGAATGACCGGCTGTCGATGCTGATGACCCTGCTTGTGCAGCGCGGCGATCTGGCGATCGACGATCTAGATCTTGCCGTTGAGCAGTTCATGGAGCTGTGCTCGGTCAAGCTGCACGATCTGGCGCAGTTCGGGCAGCGCGACCAGGTGACGCCGCAGATGATCGACCGCGTGGTCGATGGCGCCGTGCGGCTGTTCCTGGCGGGTTACGGCGCCGCCCGCGCCTGAACCTCAGGCAAGGTCGCGCGCCAGCCACAGATTGCCGGGGCCTTGCTTCATCTCGAATCGCGCGGTCTTGCGGATCAGATCCGACAGCTTGGCCGCGCCATAACTGCGCACGTCGAAATCCGGGTTCTTCTGGGTGATGAACTGGCCGATCTCGCCCAGCGAATACCATTCGCCTTCGGGGTCGATGGCGCGCATCGCCGCGACGATCAACGGAATCGCGCTGACCGGCGACTGCTTTTCGGTCGCCGCCGGGACTGCCTCGGCGGTGCGCGCGGGACCGGTCGCGGGCAGCGGCGTGGCGGGGTCGGCCTGGCCCAGGTTTTCGACATAGATGAATCGCTTGCAGGCCATGCGGAAGGCCTCGGGGGTCTTCTTCTCACCGATGCCGTAGACATCCAGCCCCTGTTCGCGGATCCGCGCCGCCAGCCGGGTGAAATCGCTGTCGGAACTGACCAGCACAAAGCCGTCGAACAGCCCCGAATGCAGGAAATCCATCGCCGCGATGACCAGGCCGATGTCGCTGGCATTCTTGCCTTTGGTATTGGAAAACTGCTGATCAGCCACCAGCCCCAGCATCGCCACGCGCTCGGCCCAGCGGTTCAGCCGGGTGGCCGACCAGTCGCCATAGATGCGCCGCACAGAGGCCTCGCCCAGGCTCGCGATCTCGTCAAAGATCGCGTCGGCGTAATGGGCGGGCACGTTATCGGCGTCGATCAGCACGCACAGGCGCGGGGCGCGGGTGTCGGACATGTCACATTCCTGTCAGTCTGCTGCGGGCAGTTGCGGCCTTGCGCGCGGGGCATGTTAACAAACGCGCCGCGCCGGGTTAGGAACGGGGGATCAACCGCCCGCAGCGCCCGATACTGGGCGAAGTGGCGGCCTGATGCAACCAACAGGCCGATGCAACCAACAGGCCAATGCAATCAACAGGATTGACCGCCATGACCCGTCTTGCCTTTCTTGCCCCGGTCGCGCTGATCGCGCTGACCGCCTGCGCCCCCGCCCCTGCGCCCACCACCGTGGTCGTTGCCGACCCCGCCGCCGGTGCCGCGCCGGTCGTACCCGTCACCCAGATCGCCGGGGTTCAGGAACGCGCCCCCGACCTGTGCAAGGGCAGCTCTTATGTCGGCTCGCTGGGCCAGCCGGGCAGCGTGATCCCCGGCCTGGGAATCACCCGCGAATATCGCGTCGTGCAGTGGCGCGGGATCGAACCGCAGGACTACAACCCCGCCCGCATCGTGTTCCGCCTGGATGCGGCCGGCAACATCTACAACATTGATTGCGGCTGATTGACCGATCAATCAACGCCTGAAGATGACGCCGGGGCCTGCTGCGCCCCGGCGTTTTTCGTGGCAAGGGTCAGTTCTTGTAGCGTTGATGGCAGGCTGTGCAGGTCGCCTGGATGGCCTTTGATCCTGCCGTCACACCCGCGGCGCTGTCGGGGTCAAGCGCCTGGGCGGCCTTGAACAGGGCATCCGACTGGGCGGTGAAATCGGCGTAGTTGTCCCAGATCGCGGGCTTGGCCTTGCCGCCGAGGGCGTTCGCCTCGAACTCTTGCGGGATGGTGATGGCAAGGGCGGCAAGGGCGGCGGCGGCCTCGCGCGCGGCGCGGGGGTCGTGGGCGCTGCGGCCCGCGGCCATGTCGTCCAGCACCTTGGCGCGGGCCTCGATCTTGTCCATCGTGGCGATGCGCTGATCGACACCGGCAGCCGCAAAGGCCGCCCCGGCAGCCAGAACCGCCGCCACACCCATCAGTCCAGCCTTGCGCATGACGCCCCCACTGCCGTGATCCTGCCGCGAATATAGGCGCAAGCGGCCCTTTGGCCAACACCCGCCCCTTGATCGGCGCGCCGGGGGGTGTCACGCTTGCGTCATGTCCAGCCTGCCGCCCATCCCCTTTCCGACCCCCGGCGCCGACGATCGCGTGGCCTTTGACCGGGCCGAGCTGTCGGCGATCCTGTCAGTCTATGGCCGCATGGTCGCCGCAGGGGAATGGCGTGATTACGCCATGGCCTTTCTGCGCGACGTGGCGGTGTTTTCCGTCTTCCGCCGCGCCGCCGAACATCCGCTGTATCGGATCGAGAAGCGCCCCCGCCTGCGCGCCCGGCAGGGGGCCTATGCGGTGATCGGCATGGATGGCCGGGTGCTGAAGCGCGGCCATGACCTGCGCCAGGTTCTGCGGGTCTTCGACAAGGCGCTGATCCGCCCGGTAGACTAGCCGCCCAGGCTGTCGTCGCGGCGGCGGATCGTCACCTCACCCTCGCCGCCCGCGCGGATGCGGGTGATGGCGTCGGCCAGACCCTCATGCGTCACGGCCATGCGGTGCGCGTTGGCGTGGATGATGCGGTCGGGGCCGGTGACGATGGCCACATGGCCGCGCCAGAACACCAGATCGCCGCGCCGCAGACGGGCGCTGTCGGGCAGGGGCTGGCCCAGCCCACGGGCCTGCATGTCGCTGTCGCCCGGCGCGGCGCGGCCCGCGACCTGCCAGCACAGTTGCACCAGACCCGAGCAATCAATCCCGGCGCGGCTGTTGCCGCCCCACAGATAGGGCGTGCCGATCAGCGTTTCCGCCAGGGCGACGGGATCGGCAGGCGGGGCCTCCAGCGGCGCCACATGGCTTTCGGGGATGAACAGCCCGTCCTGGCTGCGCAGGAACCGCCCCTCGGCGCCGTCGATGGCCAGCCGCACCCCCATCGAGACGCCCGCCACCTCGTGCGATTTCAGATCGGCGCGGGAATAAAGGTGACTGGCAGGCACGATCACCCGATGCGTCGCCGCCTGCGCCGGGCCAAGCGCGTTGCTGCGGACATAGCCGCAATAGCCGTCATCGCCCGCGACGACAAAGGCCCAGCCCTGCCGCCGTTCCAGCACCGTGACCGAGGCCCCCATCAGCATCTGCCGATCCCGCGCCCCATCCGGCGCGGCGCACAGATCGACGACCGGTAGAACGATCCGCGCCGGACTGCCACGGGTGTAACGCGGCGCGTCGACCAGCCCCTTCAGGCTGGCATGGGCGACGCGATCATTGGCCGGGGTCAGGCGGCGATCCGGGCGCGGTTGGGCGGTGTCAGTCATCCCAGAATCTCCGATCCCAGCAATTCGGGCAGCGCGGCCAGGATCGCGCGCGCGCCCTGCTGCACCGCGCCCTTGGGCCGCGCGGGCGCGGCGGCAGGCTGCCAGCCATAGATGTCCAGATGCGCGAACCGCGGCGTCGCGGTGACGAATCGGCGCAGGAACAGCGCGGCGGTGATCGACCCTGCCATGCCGCCGCCCGGCGCATTGTCCAGATCGGCGATGCCGGGTTCGATCATCCCCTCATACGGGGTCCAGAAGGGCATCCGCCACAGCGGGTCGGCGGCGGGACGGCTGGCCTCGGCCAGGGCCTGCGCCACGCCATCGTCATCGGTGTAAAACGGCGGCAAATCCGGGCCAAGCGCCACCCGCGCGGCGCCGGTCAGCGTGGCCATGCAGACCAGAAGGTCGGGCGGCGTCTCATCCGCCAGGGCAAGCGCGTCGGCCAGCACCAGCCGCCCCTCGGCATCGGTATTGTTCACCTCGACCGTCAGGCCCTTGCGGCTGGCCAGCACATCCTGCGGGCGGAAGGCATCGCCCGCCACGGCGTTTTCCACCGCCGGGATCAGCACCCGCAGCCGCAGCCGCAGCCGCAGCGCCATGATCGCCTGTGCAAGGCCCAGCACGGTCGCGGCCCCGCCCATGTCCTTTTTCATCAGTCCCATGCTGGAGACCGGCTTGATGTCCAGCCCACCGGTGTCGAAGCACACGCCCTTGCCGACCAGCACAAGGCTCGGCCCATCGCTGCCCCAGCTCAGGTCGATCAGACGCGGCGCGCGCGGGCTGGCGCGGCCGACGGCGTGGATCAGCGGAAAGCCCTCGCGCAGCGCATCGCCGGTGGTGACGGTCACATCGGCGCCGAAGCGACTGGCCAGATCGCGGGCCGCGGCCTCAAGCTCATCCGGGCCCATGTCATTGGCGGGGGTGTTGATCAGATCGCGGGTCAGCGCCTCGGATTGCGCCAGAATGGCGATCTGTGCGGCATCGACGCCCTTCGGCGCGACCAGACGGGCGCGGGGCGGGGCGGGCGCGGGCTTGTAGCGGTCAAAGCGATAGCCGGCCAGCAGCCAGCCAAGCGCGGTTTCCTCGATCCGGGTGCTGTCGGGATGGGCGGCGATGCGCCAGTCACCGGCGGGCAGGGCATCGGCGGCGCGCGACAAGGCAAAGCGCTCGCGGGCGCGACGGGCGGCCTTGCCCGCGCCACAAAGCGCCGCGCCAAGGCCGCCATCGGCGGCAGGCAACAGACACAGCTGCCCCGCCGCCCCGGTAAAGCCGCAAGCTGCCGCCCAATCCCGTTGCGCCGGGGACAAGGCTTCGGGCAGGGCCGCGCCATCCTCGACATAGAACAGATCGCGGGCGGCGCCCGTGTCCGGAGCGAAATCAAGCTGGGCCATGGCTTACCTTTCCTGTTGGCGCCACCCTATCGCGCGGGCCTGTCGGCGCAAGCCCGCGCCGGGTGCTATTCGGCCGCGCAGGGCGGCAGCGGCACCGCGCCCGACGCTTGCGCCGGGCAGGTCGCATCCGCGGGCGAGGCCTGAAGCCCGCTCGGCCGCCCGGCGATCACGATGCGCAGATCGCCTGGCCGCACCCGTTCCGACGCCACCCGCGCCACATCCGCCGCTGTCACGGCGTTTACCAGATCGTTGCGCCGGTCGATGTAATCGGCGGGCAGGCCGACAAGCTGCATCCCGGACAGCAGCCCGGCAATCGTGCCATTGCCGTCAAAGCGCAACGGATAGGCGCCGGTCAGATAGGTCTTGGCCGCGGAAAGCTCATCCTCGGTCACGCCGCCTTCCGCCATCCGCGCCCATTCAGACCGCAGCAGCGCCACCGCCTCGGCGGTCTTGTCGTTGGCGGATGCAAAGCCACCCACCCAACTGTCGCCAAAGGGACGGCTGACCAGATGCGCGGCCACGCCATAGGTCAGGCCGCGCTTGTCGCGCAACTCATCCATCAGCCGCGCTGAAAAGCCGGACCCCGACAGCACCTGCTGGGCGATCATCAGCGGGAAATAATCGGGATCGTCCAGCGCCATGCCGGGCTGGCCAAAGGTGACCACCGATTGCGGGCTGTCCCAGTCGATCACGGTCAGATCGTCGCCACTGGCCATCGCCACGCGCGGCGGCATCGGGGCACCGGTGGCGGGCAGTCCGGCCAGCAGGCTGTCGATCATCGCGCCCGCGTCCTGCGCGTCGATGTCGCCGACCAGCGTGACGATCGCATGATCGCGGGCAATCACCCGATCCTTGGCGGCGCGCAGATCGTCGCGGGTCAGGGCCGTCACGCTGTCCTCGGTGCCCATGGTCGAGGTGCCATAGGGGTGATCGCCCCAGGCCTGCCGCGCGAAAGCCAGCGATGCCAAGGTGTTGGGGTCTTTCTGCCCGGCCCGGATCGACTGGATGACCTGCGCGCGCACCCGCGCCACGGCATCCTCATCAAAGCGCGGTTCGCTCAGCGCCTCGGCCAGCAGCGCGGTCGACGCGGCGCGACGGTCGGTCAGCATCTGCGCCGAGACCGACAGCACGTCATCGCCCGCGCTAAAGGACATGCGCGCGCCCTCGGCCTCGACCGCCGCGACAAAGGCCTCCGCGTCACGATCGCCCGCGCCTTCCTCAAGCAGGGCAGTCATCAGGTTGATCGCGCCGCGTTTGCCGGGCGCGTCCAGACTGGCGCCGCCCCGGAAATCCAGTTGCAGCGCGACAAAGGGCAGGCTGTGGTCGGTCACCAGCCAATAATCCTGCCCCTTGGGCGAGGTCAGCACCTGGATATCCACCGCCATCGCACGCAAGGGCAGCAGAATCAGCACAAGGATCGACAGCAGCCGCATCACGATTCACCCCCTGCCGGCAGCAGCCAGCCATTCACGGATTTCGCCGGGTCCAGCACAGCGCGGGCGGCGGCCATCACATCCTCGGCGGTGACGGCGGCCAGGGCATCGGGCCAGGCCTGCACATCGGCCACGCCAAGGCCGGTGGTCAGCGCCGCGCCATATTCCTGCGCCTGCGCCATGGCGCTGTCGCGCTTGTAGATCTCGGCTGCGCGCACCTGGGTGCGGATGCGGTCAAGCTGCGCGGGGTCAACGCCGTCTTTCAGAAACTGCGCCAGGGCGGCATCCATCGCCGCCTCGGCCTCATCGGGGTCGGCACCGGGCAGCGGCACCAAAGCCAAATCGAAGCTGCCGTAATCCAGCGCGTCGCCATCATACCACGCACCGACTTGCAGCGCCTTGGGGGCATCGCCCAGCGTCAGCGACCGGCCCAGAACCGAGGTCTGCGCCGACCCGCCCAGCACCTCGGCCAGCACGGTCAGCGCGGCGGCCTGACGCTGATCGCCGGGGCGGCGATGGTCGGCCAGATAGGACCGGCGCAGGATCGGCTGCGACACGCGCGGGTCGGCCATTTCCAGACGGCGCTGCGCCAGTTGCGGCGGCTCGGCCACGCGCTGACGCGGGGCCAGCCCCTCGGTCGGGGCCAGCGGGCCATAATGCTTTTCGGCCAAGGCCTTGACCTGATCGGGCGTCACATCGCCCGCCACCACCAGCACCGCATTATTGGGCGCGTAGAATCGCTGATACCAGGCCAGGGCATCCTCGCGCGTCAGCGCCCGCATCTCATCCGGCCAGCCGATCACCGGTGCGCCATAGGGATGGTTCAGATATTGCGCGGCACGCAACTGTTCACCAAACAGCGCGCCGGGGTCGCTGTCGGTGCGCTCGGCCCGTTCCTCGATGATCACCTGAAGCTCGGTCGCCCAGTCGTCTTCGGACAGTTTCAGGCCGCGCATCCGGTCGGCCTCCATCCCCATCACCAGATCCAGCCGGTCAGAGGCGATGCGCTGGAAATAGGCGGTGTAATCCTGGCTGGTGAAGGCGTTGTCGGACCCGCCATTCGCTTCGACCACTTTCGACAGCTCACCGGGCGCCAGATGCTCGGTGCCCTTGAACATCAGATGTTCCAGAAAATGCGCCACGCCGGTCTTGCCGCGCGCCTCGTCGGCAGCACCGGCGCGATACCAGACCATCTGCACGACGACCGGGGCGCGGTGATCCTCGATCACCACGGCCTCAAGCCCGTTGTCCAGACGAAAGGTGCTGACGCCGGGCGCTGCGGTTTCCGCCAGAACCGGCTGCGCCAAGGCCAGCATCACAGGCAAGATCAAGCCACGCATCATCAACCCCTTTTCCGGCCCGTTCCATCGGCGGCCAAGCTAGGGCCAGCTACGGGCCGCCGCAACCGGGCCGACCGCCCGGTGCCGGGGATGTGAGGGGTGCGTCAGTCCAGCGGGGCGGGGGGCGCAGAGGGCGTGCGCGCCCCGGCCCGACGCCAGCGTTCCAGTTCCTGATAGGCGTTCAGCGCATAGGGCCGATAGGCCTTGTCATAGACATTCACGCTGAAGGCGCGCTCCAGCAGGCGGCCATCGTTGCGGCGGCGATAGTCCAGATCCTCGGCTGCCAGTTGGCTGCGGATCTGCGCATTGCCGCCAAAGCGACCGGCATGGGCGATCAGCGCGCCGTCACCGGCATTGATGCCGCCGCGCGCCAAGGCGGCGGGGTTGCCGCCCAGGGCGGCCACGGCATCTTCCATCGGGGTCGGATCGACCAGATTGCGCCCGCCCGGCGTCGGCGCGGGCAGTGCGGCAAGATCGGGCGGCATTTGCAGGGGCTTGGTCGGCAGCACGCCGAACTCATCAGGCGAATCGCTGCCGGCACCGGCATGCATCAGGATCGGCGCATCGCCGCTGCTGCCGCATCCTGCCAGCACCAAGGCCAGCCCCATCATCATCCCTGCCGACAGACCGCGCATGAATGCCCCCTTCGCCGTTCGCGCCCGGTTTAGCGCAAAGTCGGACCGGCGTCACGGGGCTTTGACGGGGCCGGTCGCGCGGCCCGCAAGGACGGCTCGACCCGCGTGGCGGGGGCCGCCGGTTTGGGCTTGGCGGCGCGGGCTTGCGTCGGGCGCGGATCGGCGCGCAGCACCTTTTTCGCGGTATCCTTCGGGGCGTCCTTCGGCGCATCCTTGGGCGGGGCCTCGGGGGCCGGTGCCGGGCGCAAGACCGGTTCGGGCTTGGTGGCGGCCGTCCTGGGGGCGGGCTTGCGCCGCACCGGCGGCTCATCCCGGCCGCGACCGCTGCCACCCGGCATCAGGATCAGCCCGATCGCCCCGGCGAAAATCGCGATGTCGGCCACGTTGAACGAATAGGGATTGGTCCAGTTCGGCAGCGACATGTTCAGGAAATCGGCCACCGCGCCATAGGCAAGCCGGTCGACGATATTGCCCAAAGCGCCGCCGACCAGCATTCCGCCCGCAATCGGCGCGATTCGGCTGGCGCTGCGCTGCACCCAGGCGATGACCCAGATGCAGATGACCAGGCCGATGCCGATCAGCAGCCAGCGGGTCAGCTCGGTCGAGCTGGCCATCAGCCCGAAGTTCATCCCCTGATTCCACGCCATGCGCAGGTTGACCCAAGGCGGCAGCAGGTCGATGGACCGCACCCGGTCCAGGTTCAGCACATGCAGAACCCAGTATTTCGTGATCTGATCCAGAACGAAGATCAGGGTGGCGGTGATTCCAAGGCTGCGCATGTCAGTGCCGGAAGTGACGCTGGCCGGTAAAGACCATGGCAAGGCCCAGCCGGTTCGCGGCCTCGATCACCTCGGCGTCGCGCATCGAGCCGCCGGGCTGGATGACGGCCTTCGCGCCCGCCGCCGCCAGGGCTTCGATCCCGTCGGCAAAGGGGAAAAAGGCGTCCGATGCCACCGCCGCGCCCTCGGTCAGGGGGGCGGGCAGGCCCAGATCCTCGGCCATGTCCTCGGATTTGCGGCGGCCGATGCGGGTGCTGTCCACGCGGCTCATCTGGCCCGCGCCGATGCCGACGGTGGCCAGGCCCTTGGCATAGACGATGGCGTTGGATTTCACATGCTTGGCGACGGTCCAGGCGAACATCAGGTCCGCCAGTTCCGCGTCCGAGGGCTGGCGTTCAGTCACTACCTTCAGGTCGGTGCGGGCAACATGGCCGTTGTCGCGACCCTGCACCAGGAACCCGCCCGCGACCTGACGGAAGGTCAGCCCACCGGCCCGTGCGTCCGGCAGCCCGCCGGTGGTCAGCAGCCGCAGGTTCTTTTTCGCGGCAAAGATCGCACGCGCCTCGTCGCTGGCGTCCGGAGCGATCACGACCTCGGTGAAGATCTCGGTGATGGCGCGGGCGGTGTCGGCATCCAGCGGCTGATTCAGCGCGATGATGCCGCCAAAGGCACTGGTGCGGTCACAGTCAAAGGCGCGGGCATAGGCCTCGACCGCAGTTGCCCCGCGCGCCACGCCGCAGGGGTTGGCGTGCTTGATGATCGCGCAGGCCGGGCCATCCGCCGGGTCGAACTCGGCCACCAGTTCAAAGGCGGCATCGGTGTCGTTGATGTTGTTGTAGGACAGTTCCTTGCCCTGCCACTGCCGCGCGGTGGCGACGCCGGGGCGGCCCGATCCATCGGTATAGAATGCCGCCGCCTGATGCGGGTTTTCGCCATAGCGCAGGGGCTGCGCCAGCGTCCCTGCAAAGGCGCGGCGGCGGGGGGTGTCGTCGCCGATCGCGCCCGCCATCCAGGTGCTGACCGCCGCATCATAGGCCGCCGTGCGCGCATAGGCGGTCTGCGCCAGCCGCTTGCGGAAGCCATAGGTGGTCTGCCCTGCATTCGCATCCAGTTCCGCCAGCAGCGTGTCATAATCGGCGACATCGGTGACGACGCAGACATGGGCGTGGTTCTTGGCCGCCGCGCGGATCATCGCCGGGCCGCCGATGTCGATGTTTTCCACCGCCAGGCCGTAGTCCGCGCCCTTGGCCACGGTGTCCTCGAACGGGTAAAGATTGACGACCAGCAGGTCGATGGCGGGGATGCCATGCGCGGCCATATCGGCCAGATGGCGTGCGTCACCTCGGTCGGCCAGCAGCCCGCCATGCACCATCGGGTGCAGGGTCTTGACGCGACCGTCCATCATTTCGGGAAAGCCGGTCACATCGGCCACATCGCGCACCGGCAGGCCCGCCTCGCGCAGCGCCGCCGCCGTGCCGCCGGTGGACAGCAGATCAACCCCGCGCGCGGCAAGTGCCTGCGCAAAGGGCACCAGCCCGGCCTTGTCCGACACCGACAACAGCGCGCGTTTCAGCGGCGCAAGTTCGGGGGCGGGGGTGGCGATGTGGGAAACCATGCTGTCCTCCTTGGCGGCTATGCGCGCGGGGTAACGCCGGATCGCGCCAAGGTCCAGCCAATCCGGCAATCGCCGCCCGCGACGGGGGCGCGCAGAACGATCTGAAGGCCGGGTTCGGGGGCGTCCGCCCCACCCTCCAGCGCAGCGCCGGGTTCCAGGGTCAGGCGCGCGCTGCCGTCATGCGTCAGGCGCCACAACTCATCCGGCAGCGCCCCGTCCTCGGTCGCGGGCAGGCGGATCGTGGCGCCCAAGCCATCGACATCGGCGGCGGCCTGAACGCCGGGCGGCAGGTGAAACCGCAGCTCGGCGACCGCCCCGTCCTGGGGCGTCTGGCCGGGCAGCGGTGCGAAGCCATCCGCCCCGTCCAGCCGCGTGCCATCATCCGAAAGCGTCAGGCTGCGCACCACTGCAAGGCCGTGGCTGGCGCCATAGCCGTCATGGCCCGCCACCGCCGCGTGATCGCCGCTGGTGGGGTCGGGCTGGTCCAGCCAGACCCGCGCCGGGCGTTCGATCAGCGCCCCGCCCGCCGCCGCCGCGCGGGATGAGGCGAGGCCCGCGATGCCCGGCGCCGAATGCATTGCCGTGGCGCGCACCGCGCGACCCCAGGCGGGGCCGAAGCGCGCCCCCTCACCCCCGGTCACGATCAGCATCCGGCCGCCCGACGACATTTCAAACCCCAGGGTGCTGGCCTGACCCTCGGGTGCGGTGTCGGGCGGGGCGGCGGCATCCATCACCAGGACGCTGCGCCCGGCGGCCAGCCGCACAAAGCCCATCGGCTGCGCCGAGGCCGGGCCGCGCAGGCCCGAATCGGCCAAGGCGTGATCCAGCCTGCCGCGCGCCCCGCGCACGCCGCCGTGAAAGCGCGCCAGCCGACCGTCGGCCAGCCGCAGCCCCCGCAGCACCGGCGCGGTGCGCGACAGCGCGTCAAGATGCGCGGGACCGGCCACGTGACCGGCCATCGACAGCGCATCCGCCGTCCAGACCAGCAGTTCAAAGGCCGCCAGCAGATCGCCGGGGCTGCGGCTGGCGATGCCGCCGGTCGCGTCGATCAGATGGGGGATATTCGCCTGAAACGCGGCGCTTGCGTCACCCAGAAGATCGCCCGCGCCCTGAATCAGCACCGCCCCGCAGATCAGCGCCGCAAGGGCCTGCGCGCGCGGCAGACCCGGCGCGGCGCGGTCGGCGCGGCTGGCCAGATCGCGCAACTGACGGTCCAGCGCGGCGGCAAAGCGGCGCTGATCGTCCTTGCGTCGGTGCTGGGTCAGAAAGCCCGCATGGTGCAGCCACCGCAGCAGCCGCTGGCCCGTCACGGCGGGGTCGCGGGCGATGTCACCGATGGGCCAGCCGTCACCCTGATCCCGGTCGATCCAGGCGAACACCGCCGCCTGCGCCGCCTGCCGCGCGCCGATGCCGCCGACCGCCGCCAGATCGTCCAGCCAGACCATCGCCTGCGCCTCGGCCCGGGCAGAGGGCGACAGCGGCAGATCCCACAGCCGGGGTCCGGCGGGGCTGCGGTCGATGCGTTGACCGCCCAGCATCCAGATGCCCGCGGCCATGCGCAGGCCGGCGGCGGCGCTGCCGGGGCTGCGCGGCGCGGGCTCATGCGCAAAGCCCGGCGGGATGCGCCCAGAGGGTCGGGTTGGCGGGATCGTCGGATCGGTCATATCGGGCGTAACGGGTCGGGATGTGATGGCCCCGGCACCTTAGGCAAAGGCGCGGGGCAAGTCACGCCCCCCGCCGCGGCCCCTTCAGGCGCGCCCCGCGTCCGACGACAGGGCGAGGGGATCAATCCCCTGCGCGCGCAGGCTGGCCGACCAGACCCGGCCCGGCTGCGGGGCAAAGATCAGGTCGGGATCGGCGGGGCCGGTCAGCCAGCCGTTGCGCGCGATTTCCGATTCCAGTTGCCCCGCGCCCCAACCGGCATAGCCAAGCGCCAGCATCACGCGGTCCGGCCCGCCGCCCTGCGCCAGATCGGCCAGAATGTCGCGGCTGGTGGTGATCGCCAGCCCCGGTCCGGCGGCCATCACCGGGCTGCCGGGGTCCGCCGCCAACCCTTCGGGATCGTCATGCAGCACAAAGCCGCGCTGCGTATCGACCGGCCCGCCGTAATGCACCGCCAGCCGCCGGGTGGCGGGGCCGGTTTCGATCTGAAGCTGCTTCAGCAGCGGCAGAAAGCCCAGGTCGGGGATCGGCTTGTTCACGATCAGACCCATCGCGCCCTTGGCGCCATGCGCGGCGATCAGCACCACCGCATGTTCGAATCGCGCATCGCCCATGCCCGGCATGGCGATCAGTATCTGTCCGGTCAGATCCATCGGTTCCATGCGCCCAAGATGCGCCCGCGCCGAGGCTTGCGCAAGCCGGTGGCGCGTTTGTGACTTTCGCCGCGCGCCGGGTCAGCCTAAGCACGGGCCATGATGCGCCCTGCCCTCATTGCCGCCCTTGCCCTGTTGCCGCTGCCCGCCCTGGCCGCGGACCTGCCCCCCGGCGTCACCGACGCCCGCCTGACCCAAGGCTGGGTCGAGGCCGACGGCAGCCGCCGCGCCGCGCTGATCGTCGAGTTGATGCCGCGCTGGAAAACCTATTGGCGCGAACCCGGCGAGGCGGGCGTGCCGCCGCTGCTGGACTGGTCAGCCTCGGACAATCTGGCGCCGGTGCGCATCGACTGGCCTGCGCCGCAGGTGTTCGACAGCGCCGGTGTGGTGACGCTGGGCTATCACGACCGGATGGTGCTGCCGCTGCGCATCGCCCCCGCCACGCCGGGTGAGCCGATCGCGGCGCGGCTGCATGTCGATCTGGGCGTGTGTGAAGATATCTGCGTGCCGGTCTCGCTGGATCTGGCGGCCGACTGGGCGGCGGCAGGCACGCCGCCCGACCCCGGCCCCGATGCCGAACTGATCCGCGCCGCATTGGCCGCCGTGCCGCAGCCTGCCGCCCCGCCCACCGCCTGCACGGTCGAGCCGATCCGCGACGGAATGCGCGTCACCGCGCGCTTTGCCGCCGCCCCGGCGGGGACCGAGGCCGCCGCCGTCGAAACCGACCAGAAGGGGATCTGGGTGTCGCCCGCCATCGTGACGCAGGATGGGCAGGGCATCAGCCTGCGCGCCGATCTGGTCCCGCCCGAGGGCAAGCCCTTTGATGCCGATCTGACGGCGCTGCGCTTTACCCTGCTGGGGGCCGACAGCGCGACCGAATCGCCCGGCTGCCCCTAGGGGAATGTGGGGGCGGAACCGGGCGAACCCCTTACCCGCCACCCGCCGCGGCAATACGGACCCTGTATCCGGCGCGGGCTGCGGCAACCTGATCGACATGACGTCCGGCTCCTCAGGCTTGAACGGGCCCGGGCAGGGTTTCCGTCGCCGAAAGGATCAGCCGCGCAGCCGCGCCTGAATGGCCAGCAGATCGGCCCATGCCTCGCGCTTGGCGGCGGGATTGCGCAGCAGATAGGCCGGGTGCGTCATCGGCATCGCCGGACGCCCGGCCACCGTCGCCCATGTGCCGCGCAGCCGCAGGATGCCGGATTGGCCCAGCAGCGCCTGACAGGGCGTATTGCCCATCATCACCACCAGATCGGGGCCGATCAGGTCGATGTGGCGTTCCAGAAACGGCAGCATCATGGCGATTTCAGCCGCTTCGGGCTTGCGATTGCCGGGCGGACGCCAGCACAGGACATTGGTGATATACAGCGCCGCCTGGGCATCGGGCGCGGCGCGCGACAGGCCGATGGCGGCGAACATGCGATCCAGCAACTGCCCGGCCTTGCCGACAAAAGGCAGGCCGCGGGCGTCCTCCTCGGCGCCCGGCGCCTCGCCCACGATCATCACGCGGGCCTGGGGATTGCCGTCGGCAAAGACAAAGTTGCGCGCGCCCTGCCGCAGTTCCATCGGGTCAAAGTCGCGCATCGCCTGCGCGAGGGCGGCCAGATCGGGTGCAGCGGTGGCAGCGGCGCGGGCCAGCTCCACCGGGTCGGCGCCGGTTTCCGGCAGCAGCGCGGGCGTCTCGACAGGCGGGGGCGCGGCCTCGGGCAGCTTGCGCGGCGTGTCATAGCGGTTCACCGGCGCGTCGCAGATCGGCTCATCCACGCCCCATTCGCGCTGCCAGATCAGCATCGCTGCCGCCGTGTCGGCATCCAGCGCCGCGATCCAGTCATCGGACCACAAGGGCGGCAGATCGGTGATCGTATCGGGTGGGGCGGGTAGCGACATGGCCCCAAGCTAGGGCGCATCGCCGCGCAGGGCAAGCAAGCCTTGCCTTTTGCCGCAAGCGCCGCTATATGACGGCTCAACAGCGGCGCAGGGGTCCACACCTTGCACCACCGAAGGATCTCGACGGGCCGCGCGGCCCGTTTTTTGTTTTTGGAAAGGACCATCATGTCCGACCTGATCGCCAAGACCGCCATCGACCGGCGCATGGCCGACATCATCACCCCGATCCTGACGGATATGGGGTTTGAGCTGGTCCGCATCCGGCTGATGGGGGGCGAAACGCCGACCCTGCAGATCATGGCCGACCGCCCCGACGGCGGCATTACCGTTGACGATTGCGGCGACATTTCGGTGGCGGTTTCCGCCGTGCTGGACGTCGAAGACCCGCTGGAAGGCGCCTACCACCTTGAGGTGTCCAGCCCCGGTCTGGACCGCCCCCTGACCCGGCTGAAGGATTTCGACGCCTGGCAGGGCTATGAGGCGAAGCTGGAAACCAGCGAACAGATCGACGGCCGCAAGCGGTTCAAGGGCGAAATCGCCGGGACCGAAGGCGACGAGGTGCTGATCAACATCGACACCGGCAAGGACGGTGTGCAGACCATCGGGCTGAAGTTCGACTGGCTGACCGACGCCAAGCTGGTGCTGACCGATGATCTGATCCGCGAAATGCTGCGCCAGCGCAAGGACGCCGGCGTGCTGGATGAAACCGCTTTTGACGCGGTGGAAACCGAACTGACCGAAACCGACCAATCCGACACGAAGGAATCGTGATCCATGGCCATTACCTCTGCCAACCAGCTTGAGCTTCTTCAGACCGCCGAGGCCGTCGCGCGCGAGAAGATGATCGACCCCGATCTGGTCATTCAAGCGATGGAAGACAGCCTCGCCCGCGCCGCCAAGTCGCGCTATGGGGCCGAAATGGACATCCGCGTGTCCATCGACCGCAAGACCGGCCGCGCCCGGTTCACCCGCGTGCGCACCGTGGTCGAAGATGAGGCGGTCGAGAATTACCAGGCGCAACTGACCGTGGCGCAGGCCCGCGATTATCTTGAGGCCCCGCAGGTCGGCGATGAAATCGTCGATGAGGTGCCGCCGGTCGACCTCGGCCGCATCGCCGCGCAATCGGCCAAGCAGGTCATCCTGCAAAAGGTGCGCGAGGCCGAGCGCGACCGCCAGTTCGAGGAGTTCCAGGACCGCAAGGGCACGATCATCAACGGCATCGTCAAGCGCGAGGAATATGGCAACCTGATCGTCGACGTCGGCCGGGGCGAGGCCGTGCTGCGCCGCAACGAAAAGATCGGCCGCGAAGCCTATCGCCCGAACGACCGCATCCGCGCCTATGTCAAGGACGTGCGGCGCGAGACCCGTGGCCCGCAGATCTTCCTGTCGCGCACCGATCCGCAGTTCATGGCCGAGCTGTTCAAGATGGAAGTGCCGGAAATCTATGAGGGCGTGATCGAGATCAAGGCCGTGGCCCGCGATCCCGGCTCGCGCGCGAAGATCGCCGTCATCAGCTATGACAACTCGATCGACCCGGTGGGCGCCTGCGTGGGTATGCGCGGCTCGCGTGTGCAGGCCGTGGTGGGCGAACTTCAGGGCGAAAAGATCGATATCATTCCGTGGAACGAGGATCAGGCGACCTTCCTGGTGAACGCCCTGCAGCCGGCCGAGGTCAGCAAGGTCGTCGTCGATGAGGACGCCGGCAAGATCGAAGTCGTGGTGCCGGACGAACAGCTGTCGCTGGCCATCGGCCGTCGCGGCCAGAACGTGCGTCTGGCCAGCCAGCTGACCGGTCTCGACATCGACATCCTGACCGAGGAAGAAGAATCCAAGCGCCGCCAGGCCGAGTTCAACGCCCGCACCCAATTGTTCATGGAGGCGCTGGACCTGGATGAGTTCTTCGCGCAACTGCTGGTCGCGGAAGGCTTCACCAATCTGGAAGAAGTCGCCTATGTCGATCTGGACGAACTGCTGTCCATCGACGGCGTGGACGAAGGCACCGCGCAGGAACTGCAAGCCCGCGCCCGCGACACGATCGAGGCGGCCAACACCAAGGCGCTGGAAAATGCCCGCGCCTTGGGGGTCGAGGACAGCCTGGTTGACTTTGACGGCCTGACCCCCCAGATGATCGAGGCGCTGGCCAAGGACGGCGTGAAGACGCTGGAAGACTTTGCCACCTGCGCCGACTGGGAACTGGCCGGCGGCTGGACCACCCAGAACGGTCAGCGCAGCAAGGATGATGGCCTGCTTGAACCCTTCGGCGTCACGCTGGAACAGGCGCAGGATATGGTCATGACCGCCCGCGTCATGCTGGGCTGGGTCGACCCGTCCGAGCTTGAAGCCGAGGACGAGGCCGAAGCCGACGAGGGTCAGGCCTGATGACGCGCGGCGGACGGGACAAGCTGCGGGACGAAGCGGAACGCCGGTGCATCGTCACCGGCGAGACGCAGCCCAAGGCGGGCCTGATCCGCTTTGCCATCAGCCCCGACGGGTTGGTGGTGCCCGATCTGGCGGGCAAGCTGGGCGGTCGCGGCATCTGGGTTGCCGCTGATCGCGCGGTGCTGGACAAGGCGGCGAAAAAGGGCGTCTTCGCCCGCGCCGCCAAACGCCCGGTGACGCTGCCCGACGACCTGACCGACCTGATCGAGGCCGGACTGGCGCGGCGGGTTGTCGAACTGGTCAGCCTGGCGCGCAAGGCCGGTCTGTCGGTCGCCGGGTTTGAAAAGGTCAAGGACTGGCTGGCCAGTGGCCGCGCGAAGGTGCTGTTGCAGGCGATGGACGGTTCCGATCGCGGCAAGGGCAAGTTGTGGACACCCGAGGGCGGACGCTGGTTCGGCTGCCTGACGGCCAGTGAAATGGGTTTGGCTTTCGGCCGCGATCATGTCATACACGGCGCGCTTTCGGCTGGCGGCCTGACAACCCGTGTTATAGAGGAAGCCACGCGCCTTTCCGGGCTGCGTGGGCTGGACGGCGGTTTGATGACCGCCCGGAAGGATACAGAGACGCAATGAGCGATACCGACGGCAAAGACGGCAAGAAAACCCTGGGCCTGGGTGGCATCGGGGGACGTTCCGGTCAGGTGAAGCAAAGCTTCAGCCACGGCCGGACGAAGAATGTCGTGGTCGAAACCAAGAAAAAGCGCGTCGTTGTGCCCAAGCCCGGCGCCAGCCCCACCGGCGGCCCGGCCTCGGGTGGCCGCGCACCGGCCATGCCCGACCCCTCGCGCCGGCCCGCCGGCATTTCGGACGCCGAGATGGAGCGCCGCCTGGCCGCCCTGCGCGCCGCCAAGGCCCGCGAGGCTGACGAAGCCGCCGCCCGCGAAGCCGAGGAAAAGGCCCGCGAGGAAGAACGCGAACGCCGCCGCGCCGAGATCGAGGCGAAAGAGCGTGAGGACCGCGAGCGCGAGGAAGCCCTGCGGCTGAAGGCCGAAGAGGATGAACGCAAGGCCGCCGAGGCCGCCCTGCGCGCCCAGAAGAAAGAGGACGTGCGCAAGGCCCCCGAAAAGCCTGCCACTCCCGCCGACCGCGCCAGTGCCGAGGCCGCCGCCGCGCGCGCCGAAAAGCCCGGCGTGGGCCTTGGGCCGCGCAAGACCGACCGTGACCGCGACGACCGCGGCGGGCCGGATCGTGGCGACAACCGCACCGCCAAGGGCCGCGACGACAACCGCCGCGCCGGCAAGCTGACCCTGACCGACGCCCTGGACGGCGAAGGCGGGCGCCAGCGGTCGCTGGCCGCGATGAAGCGCAAGCAGGAAAAGGCCCGGCAAAAGGCCATGGGCATGGGCCATCGCGCCGAAAAGCAGGTGCGCGACGTGCAACTGCCCGAAGCGATCGTGGTCAGCGAACTGGCGAACCGGATGGCCGAACGCGCCGCCGATGTCGTCAAGGCGCTGATGAAGATGGGCATGATGGTCAGCATGAACCAGTCCATCGACGCCGACACCGCCGAACTGGTCATCGAAGAGTTCGGCCACCGCGCCGTCCGCGTCAGCGATGCCGACGTGGAACAGGTGATCGACACGGTCGAGGACAAGCCCGAAGACCTGCAATCGCGCCCGCCGATCATCACGATCATGGGCCATGTCGACCACGGCAAGACCAGCCTGCTGGACGCGATCCGCCACGCCAATGTCGTGTCGGGCGAAGCCGGCGGCATCACCCAGCATATCGGCGCCTATCAGGTGACGACGGATTCGGGTGCGGTGCTGACCTTCCTCGACACGCCCGGCCACGCCGCCTTCACCAGCATGCGTGCCCGTGGTGCGCAGGTGACCGACATCGTGGTTCTGGTCGTGGCCGCCGACGACGCGGTGATGCCGCAGACGATCGAGGCGATCAACCACGCCAAGGCCGCCAAGGTGCCGATGATCGTGGCGATCAACAAATGCGACAAGCCCAGTGCCGACCCGCAAAAGGTCCGCACCGATCTGCTGCAACACGAAGTCGTGGTTGAGCAGTTCTCGGGCGAGGTGCAGGATGTCGAAGTGTCCGCCAAAACCGGCAAGGGCCTGGATCAACTGCTTGAGGCGATCGCCCTGCAAGCCGAGATCCTGGAACTGAAAGCCAACCCCGGCCGTCAGGCGCAGGGCGCGGTGATCGAAGCCAAGCTGGATGTGGGTCGTGGCCCGGTGGCGACCGTGCTGGTTCAGCACGGCACCCTGCGCCAGGGCGACATCTTTGTTGTCGGCGAACAATGGGGCAAGGTCCGCGCCCTGGTCGACGACAAGGGCGCCCGCGTGACCGAGGCTGGCCCCTCGGTTCCGGTCGAGGTTCTGGGCCTGAACGGCACCCCCGAGGCCGGCGACGTGCTGAACGTGGTCGAGACCGAGGCCCAGGCCCGCGAAATTGCTGATTACCGCATCCAGGCCGCCAAGGACAAACGCGCCGCCGCCGGTGCCGCCGTCACGCTGGATCAGCTGCTGGCCAAGGCCAAGGCCGATGAATCGGTTGCGGAACTGCCGGTCGTGGTCAAGGCCGACGTGCAAGGCTCGGCCGAGGCCATCGTGCAGGCGCTGGAAAAGGTCGGCAACGACGAAGTGCGCGTGCGCGTGCTTCATTCGGGCGTCGGCGCGATCACCGAATCCGACATCGGCCTGGCCGAGGCTTCGGGCGCGCCGGTGATCGGCTTCAACGTCCGCGCCAATGCCCCGGCCCGCAACAGCGCCAACCAGAAGGGCGTGGAAATCCGTTACTACTCGATCATCTACGATCTGGTGGATGACGTGAAGCAAGCGGCGTCGGGCCTGCTGTCGGCAGAAGTGCGCGAAAACTTCATCGGCTATGCCGAGATCCGCGAGACCTTCAAGGTCACGGGCGTCGGCACGGTCGCAGGCTGTCTGGTCACCGAGGGCGTCGCCCGCCGGTCGGCCGGCGTGCGCCTGCTGCGCGACAACGTGGTGATCCACGAAGGCACGCTGAAGACGCTGAAGCGCTTCAAGGATGAGGTCAAGGAAGTGCAATCCGGTCAGGAATGCGGCATGGCCTTTGAAAACTATGACGACATCCGCAAGGGCGACGTCATCGAAATCTTTGAACGCGAGGAAGTGGCGCGCAAGCTGTAAGCACCACACACAGAACGCAAAAAGGGGGCCGCTGGCCCCCTTTTTCGTGCCTGGATGCAGGGCGCGTCAGGCGGAAACCGGATGGCCCTCGAACAGCCGGTCACCGACCCGCACCAGCATCGTGCCGCTGGCCGTCAGCCCCTCGAACAGGCCCTGCACGGACACGCAGCTTCCGATTGAAATCGTGCGCAACATGGGTGTTCCCTCCCCCTTCCCGAATGATCGCGTTGGCCAAGATTTGCCAAGGTGCATTGCGCATTCAAGCAAAATCTGACCGAAACCGTTCACGGGCCGGGCGCCTGCGACTTTCGCGCTATGGTTGCACCCGAGGAGAGCAGCGGACTGCCCAATTTTCAGGCAAATGCCGCTATAGCCAATCCCGCAGGATCGGGATCAGCGGCAGGTCGGCGGGCGGCATCGGATAGCGCGCCAGATCGCCGGGCTTGACCCAGGCCAGCTTCTGCCCCTCACGCGGGGACGGGATGCCGCCCCATTTGCGACAGACGAACAGCGGCATCAACAGGTGGAAATCGTCATAGCCATGGCTGGCAAAGGTCAGCGGCGCCAGGCAGGAGGACCAGGTCTCGATCCCCAGCTCCTCATGCAGCTCGCGGATCAGCGCGGCTTCCGGCGTCTCGCCCGGCTCGACCTTGCCACCCGGAAACTCCCACAGACCGGCCAGGGACTTGCCCTCGGGCCGCTGCGCCAACAGCACCCGCCCGTCGGGGTCGATCAGGGCCACCGCAGTCACCAGAACCATGCGCATCGCGGCCCCTTCTTCTTGGCTGAAACATCCCGCGGGGGTTCGGGGGCGCGAAGCCCCCGGTCCGCCCTCAGGACCGGTAATCGGCGTTGATGTCGATATAGCGATGCGTCAGATCGCAGGTCCAGACCGAGGTGGCCGCCCGCCCCAGCCCCAGATCGACGCCGATCACCAGCTCGTCCTGCTGCATATAGGCGCTCGCGGCATCCTCGCTGTAATCGGGCGCGCGCCAGCCGTTTTCGGCCAGAACCATGTCGCCGAAGCGGATCGTCAGCCGGTCGCGGTCGGCCTTGGCGCCCGACTTGCCCACGGCGGCCACCACCCGGCCCCAGTTCGCATCCTGACCGGCGATCGCGGTCTTGACCAGCGGCGAGTTCGCCACCGCCATCGCCACGCGCCGGGCATCGGCCTTGGTCGCGGCACCCGTCACCCGCACCTCGACGAACTTGGTCGCGCCTTCGCCGTCACGCACCACCTGATGCGCCAGATCGCGCATCACCCCGGCCAAAGCCTGACTGAAGGCGCGGCCCACGCCCCGGCCGAGGTTAGTGATCTCGGCGGACTTGCTCTTACCCGTCGCCGCCACGATCAGCGCATCCGAGGTCGAGGTATCGCTATCCACCGTGATCGCGTTGAAGCTGCCGTCCAGATGACGGCTGACGGCGCGTTGCAGCAGCTCGGGCGCGATCTTCGCATCGGTGAAGATGTAAACCAGCATCGTCGCCATATCGGGCGCGATCATCCCCGAACCCTTTGCGATCCCGGCGATGCGGATCACGCCGCCCTCGCCCGCGACCTCGGCCATCGCGCCCTTGGGGAAGGTGTCGGTGGTCATGATCGCGCGGGCCGCGGCCTCGATCCCGTCGGGGTCCAGCGCCTCGACCAGGCCGGGCACGGCAGCGACGATCCGGTCATGGGGCAGCGGCTCACCGATCACCCCGGTCGAGGACGAGAACACCCGCCCCGCCGGCATGTTCAGCGCCTTGGCCACCGCGCCGGTCACAGCATCGACGGATTGCTGGCCCGCCGCGCCGGTAAAGGCATTGGCATTGCCCGAGTTCACGACAATCGCCGCGCCCCGGTTGCCCGCGGCCCCTGCGGCCAGCTTGGCCTGGCAATCCAGCACACAGGCGGCGCGGGTCGATGACCGGGTAAAGGCCCCGGCGATGGCGGTGCCGGGGGCCAGACGCACCAGCATCACATCGGTGCGCCCGGCGTAACGCACCCCCGCCGCAGCAGCGGCAAAGGACACGCCCTCGATCACCGGCAGCGCCGGAAAGGATGCAGGCGCCAGGGGCGACACGATGACCTTCTTGGCGGGCTTCGCAGCCGCATCGGGCGCGGCGGGCGCGGCCTCATCCTCGCCCATGCGTGCCTTCAGCTTGTCCAGCTTGGCCCGGAACTTCTTGGCCTTGGCCTTCCAATCGTCCTTCTTTGCCATCGGATCATCCCCCGGTTGCGGCTGCGCTTACTGGTCCAGCAATTCGGTCTTGGTCAGCAGGGCGGGGTCGATGGCCTCGGCGGGCTTTTCGACCTTCGCGGCCTCCATCACCTCGGTCATCTTGGCCTCCATCGCCTGCGATTGCGCCTGGGCGGCCAACTGGTCCTTGACCTCATCAAAGCTGGGCACGGCGGCGTTGCGCACCTCGTTCAGCTTGATGACATGCCAGCCGAACTGGGTCTGCACCGGATCGGACACCTTCCCGGCCTCCAGCTTGCTGACCGCATCCGCAAAGGGCTGCACCATCATGTCCAGCGTGAACCAGCCCAGATCGCCCGAGTTCGGGCCAGACGGACCCGTCGACTTTTCCTTGGCAATCTCGCCAAAATCCTTGCCGCCGTCGATCTCGGCCTTGATGGCCTTGGCCTCGTCCTCTGTCTCGACCAGGATATGCGCGGCATTGAACTCTTGCTTCGGCTCGGCACTGGCGAATTGCTTGTCATAGGCCGCCTTCAGCTGCTCCTCGGGCACCTCGACACGGGCGGCGCGTTCCAGCACGGCACCGGCCAGATAGGCGCGGCGATCCAGCACCAGGGCGACCTCATCACGCTTGGTCTTTTCGCCATCACCCACCTGCGACAGCGCGACCTGACGCACCATCTGATCCAGGATCGCGTCATACAGTTCCTGGGGGGGCATCTGGCCGAATTGCTCTTGCAGGCCCTCACGCACGGCGATCATCTGCGCCAGCGTGATCTGTTCGCCATTCACGGTGGCGACGACGGTTTCACCCGTCACCTCGGCCTGGGCGGGCAGGGCCAGCATCATCGCGGTGGCACCGGCCAGCCAGAAACGGGTTTTCATCGCCATATCGTGACACTCCTGTAATGCGGCTGGCCCGTGCATCGGGGGCCGCAGCGTTGACAGTCTGACGGGGGCCGCTTACATCGCGGTGGTCCTGTGGGGGCCGTCAGGCCTTTGATCGCAGCCGTTCTAGGCAAGCATTGAAGGCCGGGCAAGGCCGCGTCTCACACGAATAAGTCATGCAAGCCAGGCGGAGATCACATGCTGGGCCTCGGAACTATCGCACGCAAGCTGTTTGGCACGCCGAACGACCGCAAGGTGAAATCGGTTCGCCCGCTGGTGGCCCAGATCAACGCGCTTGAGGCCGACTATCAGGCGCTGACCGACGATCAGATCAAGGAACGCACCCAGTCGTTCAAGGATCGCCATGCAGCCGGGGAAAGCCTGGACAAGCTGTTGCCCGAGGCCTTCGCCAACTGCCGTGAGGCCGCGCGCCGCGCGCTTGGTCTGCGCGCCTTTGACGTGCAGCTGATGGGTGGCATCTTCCTGCATCAGGGCAATATCGCCGAGATGAAGACCGGCGAAGGCAAGACGCTTGTCGCCACCTTCCCGGCCTATCTGAACGCGCTGACCGGGCGCGGCGTGCACGTGGTCACGGTCAACGATTACCTGGCCAAGCGTGACGCGGAATGGATGTCCAAGGTCTATGCCGCCCTGGGGATGACCACCGGCGTCGTCTATCCGTTCCAGGCCGATGGAGAAAAGCGCGGCGCCTATCAGGCCGACATCACCTATGCGACGAACAACGAACTGGGCTTCGATTACCTGCGCGACAACATGAAGGGCACGATCGAGGAAATGGTCCAGCGCGACCATTACTTTGCCATCGTGGATGAGGTCGACAGCATTCTGATCGACGAGGCGCGGACACCGCTGATCATCTCGGGTCCGTCGCAGGACCGGTCCGACCTGTATGTGGCGCTGGACAAGTTCATCCCCGAACTGGACGACAGCCATTTCAAGCTGGACGAAAAAGCCCGCAACGCCACCTTCACCGAGGAAGGCAACGAGTTTCTGGAACAGCGCCTGCATCAGGCCGGTGTCCTGCCCGAGGGGCAGACGCTGTATGACCCGGAATCCACCAGCGTCGTGCACCACGTCACCCAGGCCCTGCGCGCCCACAAGCTGTTTCACCGCGACCAGAACTATATCGTCCGCGACGGCGAGGTGGTGCTGATCGACGAGTTCACCGGCCGCATGATGAAGGGCCGCCGCCTGTCGGACGGCCTGCATCAGGCGATCGAGGCCAAGGAAGGCGTCAAGATCCAGTCCGAAAACGTCACCCTCGCCAGCGTGACGTTCCAGAACTACTTCCGCCTGTATGACAAGCTGGGCGGCATGACCGGCACCGCCGCGACCGAGGCCGACGAGTTCGCCGAGATCTACAAGCTGGGCGTGGTCGAGGTGCCGACCAACCGTGGCGTGGCGCGGATCGACGAACATGATCGTGTCTATCGCACCGCCGCCGACAAGTATCGGGCTGTCATCGAGGAGATCAAGGACGCCCATGGCCGTGGCCAGCCGATCCTGGTTGGCACCACCTCCATCGAAAAGTCGGAAATGCTGGCCGAGATGCTGAAGGCCGAGGGAATCCCCCACAACGTCCTGAACGCCCGCCAGCACGAGCAAGAGGCCAAGATCGTGGCCGATGCCGGCAAGTTCGGCGCCGTCACCATCGCCACCAACATGGCCGGTCGCGGCACCGACATCCAGTTGGGCGGCAATGTCGAGATGAAGGTGATGGAGGCCCTGGCCGCCGACCCCGACGCCCATCCCGACGATCTGCGCGCCCGGATCGAGGCTGAACATGCCGATGAAAAGGCCCGCGTTCTGGATGCGGGTGGCCTGTATGTGCTGGCCACTGAACGCCACGAAAGCCGCCGCATCGACAACCAGTTGCGCGGTCGCTCGGGCCGGCAGGGCGATCCGGGGCGGTCGCTGTTCTTCCTGTCGCTGGAAGACGACCTGATGCGCATCTTCGGTTCCGAACGGCTGGATTCGGTCCTGTCCAAGCTGGGCATGAAGGACGGCGAGGCGATCATCCACCCCTGGGTGAACAAGTCGCTGGAACGCGCCCAGGCCAAGGTCGAGGGCCGCAACTTCGACGTGCGCAAGCAGTTGCTGAAGTTCGATGATGTGATGAACGATCAGCGCAAGGCGATCTTCAGCCAGCGCCGCGAGATCATGGACAGCGACGACACGTCCGAGATTGTGGCCGATATGCGCCATCAGGTGATCGAGGATCTGGTCGACACCCATATGCCGCCGAAAAGCTATCCCGAACAATGGGATGCCGCCGGGCTGCATCGCGCGGTGATCGAAGGCATCAACATCGACCTGCCGATTCAGACCTGGGCGGCCGAGGAAGGCGTGGATCAGGAAGCCATCACCGAGCGCCTGAAAGAGGCGACCGACCGCTTCATGGCCGACAAGGAGGCCGCCTTCGGCCCCGAGACCATGCGCCAGGTCGAAAAGCAGGTGCTGTTGCAGATGATCGACACCAAATGGCGCGAGCATCTGGTGACGCTGGAACATCTGCGGTCCGTCGTCGGCTTCCGCGGCTATGCGCAGCGTGACCCGCTGTCGGAATACAAGACCGAGAGTTTCCAGCTGTTTGAAAACCTGCTGGAGGGGCTGCGCGGTGCCGTCACCCAGCGCATCGGCCAGCTTCGCCCGCTGACCGAGGCCGAACGCGAGGAGATGATGCGCCAGTATCAGGCGCAGGTCGCCGCCGCCGACGCCACCAATCGCGGCGCCGCAGCCCCGCCCTCGCCGGACGCCGCCCCGGCACCCGAAGGCCGCCTGGCGGGTTTCGACGAAGCCGACCCGTCAACCTGGGGCAACCCGTCGCGCAATGACCCCTGCCCCTGCGGATCGGGCGAGAAGTTCAAGCATTGCCACGGGCGCTTCGCCTGACACCGACCCAGACAGCCCGCGCACCGACGCGGGCTGTTGTCTTTTGGCCGCCGATCTGGCGGGGCAAGGGCTTGATCCATTGATCAGAGACCGCAATCACCGTCGCCAAGCCGGATTTGTGCAGCGGCGGCAGGGCCCGCCAACACGGCATTCGTGGCAAGTTACGCCCTGCAAGGCAGCCGTAGTGATCGGCCTCCCGCGCGGTGCTGCGGTATTCGCGCGACACGGTGCCGAGCGACCTCGGCACCTGCGAGCGCACGGCACCTTCAAAGCGTCCCCGCGGCAGGGCCTCTATGTACAAGTGTCAGGCATCTTGCCGGGCGCCAAGGCAGTGGGCAAACAAGTGCCAAGCGCCCTCTGCAACCGCCTGCGCACAGCGCTTTCAGATCTTCCCCGCGACAGGGCCATTATGCGCAAGAATTCGGTATCTAGCGGGTTCCAAGGTGGTCGTCGAATATGTGCCGGGTGACCTCGGCACTGGCCAGCACACCGCGCTTTCACAACTCCGCAGCGGCAGATCCTGCGCGCGCAAGTGTTCGTTATCTCTCCGGGTGGCAAGGTAGGCGGCAAACAACTGCGGGGCGACCTCGGCACCTGCCAGCGCACCGCGCTTTCAGAGCGCCCCCGCGGCAGCGCCTTTATGCGCAAGAGATCGGTATTTCGCAGGGCGCCAAGGCAGTGGGCAAACAAGTGCCGAGCGCCCTCTGCACCCACCAGCGCACGGCGCTTTCAGATCTTCCCCGCGACAGGGCCCTTATGCGCAAGAATTCGGTATCTAGCGGGTACCAAGGTGGTCGACGAACATGTGCCGGGCGACCTCGGCACTGGCCAGCACACCGCGCTTTCACAACTCCGCTGCGAGATCGCGCTCACTGCAATGACTCGGACCGCGTTTTTTAGAAACACCTTGTGCAAGGACCGTGTTTTTGCGGCCACTTACGCCCGCAACCGGATGAAACCTTCGTGCGCCTCGTGATCAGGCAACGGGATCAGACCCCGATGGCGCGGATTTCCGGACCCGCCGCACCGAGCGCGGAGAGGCGACTGCACAAGGCGACTTCCGAATACCTCGGGCGGGGGTCACGACGGATCAACTGCGACTGAGGCGATTGAACGAACCCTCGATCCTCGCGCGGCATATCCGCGCCGTTATGCTATTCTCCCGCCCAACGCCCCCCTATCCCGCCACGGACGAGCCGGCCCAGAATGCAACACCCGCCCAGGCCACGATCCAGCTAAACGCGCCTTGGCCAACGCAACTTTGCGGCATATCCGCCCCCTTGTTGTATTCACTCCCCAGGCACAGCCGCCGCACCCTCCCCGCGGAGTGACACGCCGCCATGGCGCCGACGCCCCTCAATCCCGGGAAGGACGAGCGGCCAAGCCAATCGGACCGCACCCGCCCCGCCCGCCACCCGACCGGAGGCGTCTCGCCGAAAGCACCCGCCCAGCACATCCGCCCCTTTTGCTATTCATTCGCCAATCACAGCCGCCGCATCAGTTCAGCAGCATAACAAGCTGCCATTCCCCCATGCCGGCCCGATCCCGGAACGGACGATCCGACCAAGCCGATAAGATGCAACCGCCGCCCCGGCTACGGTCCAGCCAAACGCCATCGGCTAAAAGGACGGCAAGACAGCCAAAACTCCACGACACGCGATTCACCAAAAGGTCAGACACGGGGTGCAGCGGCGCTTCACGCTATCCCGGTTTGACCCCACTAGTTCACCACGAACTCGGCATGAAGAGCCCCTGCTGCGTGGATGCTTTTCAGAATGTCGATCATGTCGCGTGGGCTGACGCCCAGGGCATTCAGCCCGGCCACCACATCCGACAGGTTGGTCCCGCCATTCACCATGGCAAGGCCGATGCCTGGCTCCTCCTCGACCGAGGCCGTCGTGCGCGGAACGACTACCGTTTCCCCTTCTGCAAAGGGGTTGGGCTGAGATACCATCGGCTCCTCCTGAATGCGCAGCGTCAGGTTGCCCTGACTGACCGCCACGCGCGAAATCCGCACATCCTCACCCATCACGATCGTGCCGGACCGCTGATCGACTACCACGCGAGCCCGGCGCTCAGGCTCGACCTCGATCACCTCGATCTGGCTGATGAAATGCGCAGGCGACAGGGCATCGCTTGCAGCCACATCCATGCTGATCGTGCCGGAATCCAGCATCGTGGCAACACGCCGCCCGTATGTGTTGTTGATCGCGCGTTCGATCCGGTTGGCGGTGGTGAAATCCGGGTTCCGCAGCGCCATCCGCAAGGTCTGCATCGCTGCAAAGTCAAACTCGATCTCACGCTCGACCCGCGCGCCGGAGGGGATGACACCGGCCGTCGGCACGCCCAAAGTGACGCTGGCCCCCTTGCCCGAGGCTTCCGCACCACCGGAAATGATCGTCCCCTGTGCGACGGCGTAGATTTCGCCATCGGCGGCGTTCAGTGGCGTCATTACCAGTGATCCGCCCAAAAGGCTTTTGGCGTCGCCGATGGCCGACACGGTCACGTCGATCTGGCTGCCTGCGCGGGCAAAGGGCGGCAGGCTGGCGGTGACCAATACCGCCGCGACATTCTTGGGACGGAACGCCTCACCCGTGACATTGACACCCAGCCGCTCAAGTATGTTGGCCATGATGTCTTCCGTGAATGGCGCATTGCGCAAGCCGTCGCCGGTGCCGGCAAGCCCGACCACCAGCCCATAGCCGACCAGATCGTTGCCCCTGACACCGTCGATGGTGACCAGATCCTTGATGCGGACCGGGGCGGCGACGGCCAAGGCGGGACAGAGAAGAATGAGGCACAGGATCAACCGGATCATTTCAGGTAATTCGCCAGGCTCAGGCGCGCATTGCGCGCGGTCAGGGAGTGAAGCGTTTCGATCTGGGCGCGCACCGCCTCCAGCGCGGTGGCGGTGTCATAGGGGTCGGCCTCGGCCAGGGCGCTGCGCACCTTGGACATGGTGGCAGTCTCGGCCGCGTTGCGGGTTTCGGCGGCACCGATCGACTGCTGGCGGATACCCAGTTGCGACTGAAGCGCGATCAGCCCGCCATCCGCCGACAGGATGCGTTCGCCCGCAAGCCGTGTCAGACGCGCGCGTTCGGTGTCGTCGCCGGCCAGCAGCCCTTCGGCCAGTAAGGCGCCGGTCGCCAACCCTTTCAGGACGTTACGCAGCTCGGCGCTGGTCGCGGTCGCCGGCAGGTCGACAATATCGCCGGGCGCAACGGGCACGCCGGTCAACGGGTTGGCCGAGCCTTGATAGGCCAGATCAACGAACCCGCCACCGCCCGCCGGCGCATCGAACCAGGCCGAAATCGCCGTGTCGATGTCGCGGGCGCTTAGCTGGCCGCTGACCGCAGTCCGCAGCCAACCCAGAATGTCAGCGCCCTCGGCAACGGGTCGGCGGTCGGTCGCGGCCCCTGACAGCACATAGCGCCCGCCGGCGTTGCTGTTCAGCGCGGTAATCGTCTGCATGAACTTGTCGTGCACATCGGCCGTCTTGGCGCTGATCGATTCCGGTGTCGCGGTGGTGGCAAAGGCGATTAGCGCGGGGCCTGCACGGGCGGTCATCGACTGGATCGAGCCAAGCGCCGCCTGCATCGTATCGACCATGAGCGTGGCCTCGGCAGCGGCCGCCTTGTAGCTTTTCAGTGAGGCGAGCGAGGCCTCGACCCCGCCCAGTGTCGTAAAGTCGCCGCGCAGGGCCGCCGCCGTGTCCTGCTTGCGGCCGGTCGTCAGTTCGTCGCTAAGCTGGGCGAGTTGCGTTTTCAGCGCGCCGCTGTGGTGGCGAAGTTGAAAGGCGCGGGCCATGTCACCGACAGAAACAAAGTTCATCTTACCACCTCAGCAATTGTGACAGCATGTCGTCGATGGTCTGAACCACGCGGGCATTCGCCGCATAGGCCTGTTCGATCTGCAGCAGGCGCTGCATTTCGGCGTCGGTATCCACCCCGTCCGACAGGTGCAGCGTCTTCAATGTTTCCTGCCGCGCTGTGGCATAGGCCGTGTCAGCCTCGGCCCCCAGCCGCTGCGACGAAACTTGCGACAGAAGATCCGCGGCGACGCCCGAAAGCGAGCGGGCGGCCCCAAGGAAATTGCCCGAAGCGGGTGCCTGCGGCGTATTCAGCGCGCGATCCAGCGCCGACAGCAGGCTGCCGTTGCCGACGTCGCCGGGCGCGGTCGCGCCCAGACCGTCGCGCAGCCGCCATAGGGCGCCACCGCGCGCGGGATCGGGCAGCGCGTTGGTCGTCAGACGGTTGGCAAGGCCCAGCTCTTTCGCCGGGTCAAGGGCCGCGCCCTTGTCCGTGAACAGCCCCGGTTGCCCCGCCGGGCGCGTCGGATCAAGGCCGGGCGCCGCAAAGCGGTCGATCAGGTTGCGCGCGACGGCATCCAGCTGGACCTGCGCAGCGGGCGCCAGCTCATCGCGCAACTGGAATGCGGCGCCCAGGCTGCCACCAGACAGGATCCCGGTGGTCCCGGTCGGGATCGCCTGCCCGTTCAGCTTCAGGCCTGACAGATCACCCAGGGCCTGCGACATCTCGGGTGTCACATAGGTCTTGGGAGTGAACGAAAGTTCGGCAGGCCCTCCATCCAGCAGAATGGCCCCACCCTTGGAAAACAGCGCGATCTGGTTGTTGTCGCGCGGCATTTCGACCACCGGGATCACCTTGGACAGGCCGTCGATCATCGCCTGCCGCTGGTCCAGCAATGCACTGGTATCGCGGCCCGCAGCGGTCTGCGCCAGGATGCGGGCGTTCATCTCATCCAGGTTTTTGAGGGTAGAGTTGACAAAGTCCACGTCGCGGGAAATTGCGCGATCGGCATTCGTCCGCGCGTCCGACACCTGCTGGGCGACGCTGCGGATGCTGGCGGCCAGGTCATTCGCGGCCGTCATGACGGTGGCCAGGCGCCCCTCACTGTCGGGGCGGCTGGCGGCCTCGACCAGGGCAGTGTCCAACGTGCTGATCCGGCCAGAGATCGAGTTCGGCACTGTCGGGCTGCCCAGTGCCAGTTCCAGTTGCTTGTGAAAGTCCGAGCGCAATCTGGAATCGGCGACCGCAGCGTCGGCCAGTCGCCGGTCGCCCAGGATCGACTGGTCGACCACGCGCTTGACGCCTGTCACCTGAACGCCGCCACCAAGCCCCCCGAACAGCCGGGGCGCAAGTTGCAGCTCGCGCCGGGCGTGACCTTCGGTCATCGCATTCGATATGTTCGAGGACACGATCTCGGTCGCCCGTGCGGCGGCTGTCAGCCCGGACAATGCGTTGGAAAGTGACCCCGACAGGCTCATCCTGGTGTCCTATCACCGTTTGATATTCGTGGTTTCCTGAAGCATCTCGTCGACGGTCTGGATCACCTTCGCGTTCGACGAATAGGCGCGCTGCGTCTGGATCAGGTTGGTCAGTTCCGCCGCGACATCGGTCGTGGAACCTTCGCGCGCATAGCCGACGACCGCGCCGGTCGGGCCGTCACCCGCATCCCACAGGAAGAACGACCCCGAGCTGGGCGACACCTGAAACACCTGATTGCTGAGCGAGGTCAGGCCATTGGGGTTCGGCACGTCGACCAGCGGCACCTGATAGATGGTGCGGATGAAGCCGGTGTCATAGGTGGCGCGCAGATAGCCCTTTTCGTCCACCTCGACGGCGGTAAGGTTGCCGACGGGTGAGCCATCCTTGGTGATCGAGGTCGGCGCGAACTTGTTCGACAACTGCGTCAGGCCGTTCGGATCGCCCAGCTTGCCGATCGTCATCTTCAGCGGCCCGCCCTTGACCGACAGCGCCAGCGTTCCGGTGGCCGGATCATAGGCGCCGCCACCCACCTGCGTGACCGAGGCCAGCGTGCCGCCGCTGCCCCGACTGTCATCAAAGACCAGTTTGTATTCACCAATCACGGCATTGGCTTGAGCGCTGTCCTTGATGACCATCGTCCAGGTGTTCGACGCGCCCGCAGTCGGCACGGTCGGCTTGAAGGTGATGTTCAGCGTCTCGGAGGTGCCGAGGTTGCCGAAGTATTCCACCGACAGCGGCAGCGTGGTGCCAGCGGCCCCGACCTCGGTTTCGACGGCGGGCAGGTTGACGCCCAGGCCCATCACCGTGGTCGGGTCGCCCGCCGTCTGGTTGGCATTCACCACCACCGGGCGCAGCCCTGATACGGTATCGCGCGGCATCACCGGGATGGTGCCATCGGCATTGGCCGGCCAGCCCATCAGCACAAGTCCGGTGTCAGTGCGCAACACCCCCTTGGAATCCGGGCGAAAGGCACCGGTTGTGGTCATCATCATCGGCTTGTCGCCCATGGTGGTATTGTCCAGCGTCACCGAGGGCGCGACCGGCAGCATCCCGCGCCCCGACACCGCCAGATCCAGCGCATTGGAGGTCGAGACGAGCGCGCCCCGTTCATCGACCAGCCGGGCGGTATGTGCGCGCACCCCGCCCGCCGAATAGACGCCGGCACCGCGGGACTGGTTAATGACCATCCCCTCGAAATCGGCGGATGCGCGCTTGTATCCGTAGGTTCCCGAGTTGGCGATGTTGTCGGAAATGGTCGCCAGCCGCGTCGCATTCGCGGCCAGCCCCGCAACACCCGCGTTCAGCGAAGACGAAATGGACATGGGATGCGCCTTTCTGCTGCAAAGTCCTTGGACCGGACCATGCGCCAGCAGGTGTTAAGGCTGTGCTAACAGGCGACGATTTTCATCCCTAGCCGACCCATCCAAAATCCGTCGCATTCAACCTAGTTTTTCAGCACCATGCAGGCACCGCCGCGCGCCCGCAGCAGTTGGCAGAACGCATAGGCATCGCTGCGATCATCCCAGCCGACCTGGGCGGTATGCATGTAACGCCCGCGCCCGCGCAGCTTAAGCCGATGATAGGACACGGTTTTGCCGCCCAGGATCGGTTGCAGACGCGACAGCATCCGGTCGGCCTGACGCTGCGCCCCGGCGCGGCTGGTCGAGGTGGCGACAATCGCACCCCATGGCCAGACCCGTTCGGGGGTGGCGAACTCGGTGATGCGGCGCTTGGCGGCCAAGGTCACGCAGGCCTGATGAAAGCTGTCGGTCCTGGACAGCCGCAGATCGACCTTTGCGGGGGGCGATTCGCGCCAATCCTCGGCGGTGAAGCCGGTGATCGCCAGGACATAGTCCTGCGTCTCATAGGGCAGCCGGCCACCCTTGGCGATAAACCGCGCGGCGCGATCCTCGCCGCCGTTATAGGCGACGGCAGCCAGGCCCAGATTGCCGAACCGGTCGCGCAGGCGGGATAGATAGGCGGCGGAAAAGCGGATCGCCTCGGCCGGGTTCATCGGGTCGTCCAGCCCGACGATGCGCGCTGTGCCAGGCATGAATTGCGCGATGCCAAGCGCACCCGCGGGGCTGATCGCGCCCGGATCAAAGCGGCTTTCGCGCCACAAGAGGCGGGCGAAAAAATGCGGGTCGAGCGCATTCAGCCGGGCGTGCGTTTCAATCGCGCGGCAGGTGTCGGGGATAAAGGCCCCCAGCGTAATGCAGCTATGCCCGTCACCCGAACAGCGCCGTTCGGCCCGCGCGGGCGGCGGCGCCAGCACGCGGCTGTCGGTTTCCAGCGGCTGCAACGCCTGCGCGGGCAGCGCGATCGCCACCAGCAGGGCCAGACGCATCACAGCTTGGGCAAGACGGGGCAGGCGCATGGCGATCCTGTCGGGCGGGGTCGGCGCGATATAGGCGCGCGCCGACCCGCAAGGCAAGCCTTAGCCCCGGCCATACCCCCCCGGCGTGGGCGTGATCAGCGTCACCGCCTCACCCGGCTCCAGCACCGTCTGGGCGCAGGCGGCCAGAACCTCAACCCGGCCATCGGCGCGGCGCACCTCGGTTCGTCCGGGCTGGCCGTCGCCGCCACCCCCGATGCCCTGCGGCGCACGATTGCGATGGCTGGACAGGATCGCGCAATCCATCCTTTCCAGAAAGCGGATGGTCCGGATCGTGCCATCGCCCCCGGCAAAGGCCCCGCCCCCGCCGGAACCGGGGCGCAGGGCGAAGTTCTCCAACACGACCGGATAGCGCATCTCCAGGATCTCGGGGTCGGTCAGGCGCGAGTTCGTCATGTGGACCTGCACCCCAGCCGTGCCCGCAAAGCCGCGACCGTCGTTCATCTGGCCCGCCGGGCTGCCCGAACACAGGGTTTCGTAATATTGATAGCGGTCGTTGCCAAAGGTCAGGTTGTTCATCGTGCCCTGCGAATTGGCCATCGCCCCAAGCGCGCCAAAGATCGCGTTGGTCACATGCTGGCTGGTCTCGACATTGCCGGCCACCACGGCGCGCGGGTAACGCGGCGACAGCATCGACCCCGGTGGCACGATGATACGGATCGGGCGCAGGCAGCCGGCATTCATCGGGATCGGCGCCTCAACCATCACGCGGAAGCAGTAAAGGACGGCGGCGCGCGTCACCGGCTCGGGCGCGTTGAAATTGTTGGCCATCGCATCCGAGGTGCCGGTGAAATCGACCGTCGCTTGCCGCGCATCCCGGTCGACGGTGATGCGCACCCGGATCACCTGGCCGGTGTCGGTCGGATAGTCATAGGCGCAGTCCGACAGGCGGCTGATCAGACGACGAACCTCCTCGGCGGCGTTATCCTGGACATGGCCCATATAGGCCTGCACGACAGGCAGGCCGAAGTCGTCGACCATCCGACGCAATTCAGCCATGCCGCGTTCGTTCGCCGCGATCTGGGCGCGCAGGTCGGCCACGTTCTGATCGGGGTTGCGGGCGGGATAGCGATGACCGGTCAGCCGCGCGCGCATCGCGTCCTCGCGGAAGGTGCCGTCGCGCGCCAGCAGCAGGTTGTCGATCAGCACCCCCTCCTCCTCAACCGTGATGGCCAGCGGGGTCATGGATCCCGGCGCGGTGCCGCCCACATCGGCGTGATGCCCGCGCGAGGCAACCCAGAAGATGATCCTATTCCCCTGAAAAACCGGGGAAATCACCGTGATGTCAGGCAGGTGCGTGCCACCGTTATAGGGCGCGTTCAGGGCAAAGACATCGCCGGGGCGGATGTCGCCCGTGTTCTGCCGGATCACGGTTTCGACGCTGCGGTCCATGCTGCCCAGATGCACCGGCACATGCGGTGCATTGGCCACCAACGCGCCATCGGCGTCAAAGACGGCGCAGGAAAAATCCAGCCTTTCCTTTATGTTGACCGACTGCGCGGTATTTTGCAGCGCCAGCCCCATCTGTTCGGCGATATTCATGAACAGGTTGTTGAACACCTCAAGCAGGATCGGATCGGCGGCGGTCCCGGCGGCCTGCTGGCGGGTGATGGGCTGATGGCGCGTCAGCAGGATGTGGTCGGGCTGGCGCAGATGGGCTTGCCAGCCGGGTTCGACGACGATGGTCTGGTTCGGCTCGATCAGCAGCGCGGGGCCGCGGATCACGTCGCCGGGCGACAGCTCATCGCGCCGCCACACCCCGGCGTCATGCCAGCTGCCGCCGGAATACAGCCGCGCGTGGCGGGTGGCGGGCAGAAGGCGATCGGGGGCCTCGGTCGCCGCGCCGGGGGCGGCGTCATCCGCGCGGATCTCGACGCCCTCGACCTCGGCGGCCTCGACGATGATCGCGCGGTCAGGGCTGACAAAGCCGAATTGCGCCCGATGCGCGGCCTCGAAGGCGGCGCGGGCGGCGGCGACGTCGCCCATCCAACGGATGTGCAGCGCGGTGTCGGTGCCGTCATAGCGCAGGTGCAGCCGCTCGCCATGCTCGGCCCCGGTCACGCCTTGCGCCGCCAGATCGGCATCGACCTGATCGCGCAGATCGGCCAGCACCGCCGCCACCGAAGCATCACCCAACGGCACCACCAGCCCGCGCTGACGGCTGACGCGCACCCGCGCCAGGCCAATGCCATAGGCCGACAGCAGGCCCGACAGCGGATGGATCAGCACCGTGGTCATCCCCAGGGCGTCGGCCACCAGACAGGCGTGCTGGCCGCCCGCGCCGCCAAAGCTGTTCAGCAAATAGCGCGTCACATCATGGCCGCGCTGCACGCTGATCTTCTTGACCGCATTGGCCATATTGTCGACGGCGATGCGGATGAAGCCTTCGGCGGCATCCTCGGGGGTCATGCCGGTGTCGGCGGCGATCCGGGCAAAGCGGTCCGCCACGGTGTCGCGGTCCAGCGGTTGATCCTGGCCGGGGCCGAAGATCGCCGGAAAGTATTCGGGGTTCAGCTTGCCCAGCATGACATTGGCATCGGTCACGGTCAGCGGCCCGCCGCGACGATAGCAGGCCGGGCCGGGGTCGGCCCCGGCGCTGTCGGGACCAACGCGGAACCGGCCCTGTTGCGCGTGAAGGATGCTGCCGCCGCCCGCCGCGACGGTGTGGATGCGCATCATCGGGGCGCGGATGCGCACGCCCGCGACCTCGGTGTCAAAGGCGCGTTCGTATTCGCCCGCCGCATGGGCCACATCGGTCGAGGTGCCGCCCATGTCAAAGCCAATGACGTGATCGAACCCGGCCTGCGCGGCGGTCTCGACCATGCCGACCACGCCGCCGGCCGGGCCGGACAGGATCGCATCCTTGCCTTGGAACGCCTCGGCGGCGGTCAGGCCGCCGCTGGACATCATGAATTGCAGCACCGGCCCCGGCTGACCCGGCGGCGTGGCGCCAAGCGCGGCCTGCACCCGCGCGACATAGCGGCGCAGGATCGGCGACAGATAGGCATCGACCACCGTTGTATCGCCGCGCCCGATCAGCTTGACCAAGGGGCTGACCTGATGGCTGGCACTGACCTGCGCAAAGCCCATGTCGCGCGCCAGATCGGCCAAGGCGATCTCATGCACCGGGTTCTGCCAGGCGTGCATCAGCACGATCGCCACCGCCCGATAGCCCTGATCGCGCAGCGCTGCCAGTTGCGGGCGCAGCGCTTGGGCGTCCAGCGCCGTCTCGACACTGCCATCGGCGCGCAGGCGTTCGTCGACCTCGATCACCTGGTCGTAAAGCTGTTCGGGCAGCAGGATTTCCTTGGCGAAAATGTCGGGCCGGGCTTGGCTGGCGATGCGCAGGGCATCGCGAAAACCGCGCGTGATCAGCAGCGCCACCGGCTCGCCCTTGCGTTCCAGCAGCGCGTTGGTGGCGACCGTCGTGCCCATCTTGACCGTGCCGATCCGCGCCGGGTCGATCTGGCCACCCAGCAGGCGGCGGATTCCCTCGATCGCGGCATCGTCATAGACACCGGGATTTTCCGACAATAACTTTCGCGGATGCAGGCTGCCATCGGGGGCGCGGCCGACAATATCGGTAAAGGTGCCGCCGCGGTCGATCCAGAAATCCCACTGCCCCGGTCCGGCGTCGATCAGATCTGATGTTGTCACCATGTTGCCCCCGCTTTACATGTAAATCGTTGACAAAATATCATCATTAGTCAAGAAGGCTGGACCGGAAATGCAAGGACGCGCAACATCATGACCGACGAACAGCAACGCGCGAATGTGGGCCCGGTGGTTCTGGCCGCGCATCTGGCGAAATCATCGCTGCCGGCCCTGTCCGAGGTCGAGTTCGCCCAGACGATGTGCGTGAACGCCTTTACCCGCTGGATGGTCAATTGCGCCGCCGCCGCCGGGATGCCCGGCATGACCCCGCTTGAGGTGCAGGTGCTGCATCTGGTTCAGCACCGCGACCGGCCCAAGACCCAGGCGCAGATTTGCCTGCTGCTGAATATCGAGGACACGCATCTGGTCAGCTATGCCCTGAAAAAGCTGGCCGCGCAGGGGCTGGTGACAGCGGGTCGACGGGGCAAGGAAAAGACCGTGATGACGACGCCCGAGGGTGCGCAGATCTGCACCCGCTATGCCGAGGTGCGCGAGGCGCTGCTGCTAAGCAATGCGCGCGACATCGGCTTTTCGCCGGCCGACCTGTCCGAACTGGCGCGGCTGATGCGTGCGCTGTCGGGCGCCTATGATCAGGCAGCGCGGGCGGCGGCCTCGCTGTAGCGCGGGACCAGCATGGTTGATGGGCGCCAAAGGCCGCGGAGAAGCTCCATGCCGACCTGCCGTGCTCAGCCTAAAGGCTACAGGCGGTAACGCGGGTCGATCCACGCCAAGTCGATCAAACCTGTCGCTGACAAACTCGTAGGGCGCAAAGACGCTGCCCTTGCCTGCGCCTGGCTCCAAGGGCACTCGCAAGACGACGGTATGTGGCAGGCAGTGACGCGCCCCGCGTCGGCATAACGACGTCGGTCGGCGCGTCGACGTTCCGCATCACGTCCTCGACCGGACGGTCGGCAAGGATGAGTGTTTGCCCCGCTATCAGACGGATTCCGCAGCAGCGTGCATCAACGGTGTCAACGACATGGGAAACGCCTGCCCTTGGTGGCGCTGTCGCATGCGTATTTGGGAAAGAAAGAAGGGGTAACGGCGGCTCAGAAGCGGCGGCGCGGTCTGTCGCGGCGCGGTCTGTGGGCTGGTCTGCTGCGGCGCAGACGGCGGGATGGTCGCTGCGGTGCGGATGGCGGCGAACGGTGCTGAATGGCGCGGTCGGAAGCGTTCCGCCAGAGGCGGCAGACCGCGCGGCAATGAGCGGGCGTTGACCGGCAGCGCAGATTCGCGGATGCGGGGGGTTAACCGAATGTGTCGGGCGTCAGGCAGTCGCGGGTGGCCGCTTTTCGGGGGCTCTACAGGTCTGACTACCCGGCCTTTCCCAAGAACGCCGACCTGCCGCCGCAAGCCAGGGAAGAAGCCTGTGAGAGGGGGTGTCATACATGTATTTGGCGAAACGCGGCGCCCGGGGACGGGTAGAGAGGGCAAGGGATAACGCGCGCCCGCAGCCAGCGCCGAAAAGGCCTCCGCAAGCCGCTGGGTCACGCTGCCCCAGCTCGGCAAGCGGGATGATAATTTGGTGGATGGGGCCGGTGCGGCAAGCGGGCTTCAGCCCACGGTTCAGCCTGCCGACCACCTCAGGTCCGGGCACAGGCCGGCAGCTCGATCACGTTTCACGAAAAGCGCGGTTGAAGTAGTCCAGGAAGGGCTTGAGCAGATACACGATGGGCGACCGCTCACCGGTGCGAAGGTAGGCCTCCACCGGCATGCCGGGGATCAGCGCCTGCTGGCCCAGCTTCTGCGCCTCGCCTTCGTTCAGGGTGATTTCGGCACGGTAATAGGTCTGGCCCGTGCGTTCGTCCTGCAGCGAATCCGCCGAGATTTTCGCGACGCTACCCTGCAATTCCGGTGTGGTGCGCGACGGCAAAGAGGGAAAACGCAGGCGCACCGGCTGGCCGGGGCTGACCTCGTCGACGTTCAGGGGCGATACTTGCGCAGCGATCACCAGCGGTCGGTCCTGCGGCACGATGAACAGCGCCGGTTCGGCGGCACGCAGCACGGCGCGCGGGGTTGAGACCTGAAGCGACAGCACGATGCCCGAGGTGGGTGCGCGGATCTCCAGCCGGGCGACCTGTTCGGTCAGCGCGCGGCGGCGTTCGGCAAGCTCCAGCGCGCGATAGCCCAGGTCGCGCAGCTCGGTCTCGGCCTCCTCGCGGCGTTTGGTGACCAGCTTGTCACGTTCGATGCTGATCTCGGTGATGCGACCCTCGGTTTCGGCGCGCGCGGCGATGAGTTCGCCAACACTGCCAGCAAGGCGCGCGGCCTCGCGTTGCAAGGACAGGACGCGCCCTTCCTGGGCAAGGCCCTTGTCGCGCAGCGTCTGCATGTCGGTCAGTTCTTCGTTGATCAGCCGCGCCTGTTCGCGGCTGGCCTCGATCTGGGCGGTGATCCCGGTGATCTGGCTGGCGGCCTGTTCGGCGCGGCGGGCCAGTTGCTCATCCTCGCGCGAGAGGGTTTCGCGGCGCGCGACAAACAACGTTGCCTGACCCTGCATCAGATCGGCCACGGCGGGGTCGGTTTCGGCGCGCGCGATCAGATCGGGCGTGAAGGTGATCTCGGGGCGTTGGTCGCGCTCGGCCTCAAGCCGACCGCGGCGGGCCAGGATCTCGAACAATTGGCCTTCGACGATGGTCAATTCGGATTGCACGGTGCTGCCGTCCAGCACGATCAGCACATCACCCGCCTGCACCCGGTCGCCCTCGCGCACCTTGATAGCCGCGACGACGCCACCATCGGGATGCTGCACGATCTGGCGCTGATCCTCGACCTCAAGCTGGCCCTGGGCGACGACGGCCCCGGCAATCTGGCTGAACGCGGCCCAACCGCCAAAGCCGACCAGCAAGAGCAGAACGGCCACGGCGCCCGTCACGATCGTGCCGCGCATTCCAAAGCCGCTGTCGGCTGGGGGTTTCTGCGAAGCGGTCATGTCAGCCCCCCACCCTGGCCCGTCGGACCCATCGAGCGCACGATGTCGCCCGCATTGCGCACCATCGACCGCAGCACGTCATCGCGCGGGCCATAGGCGCGGGGCTGGCCGTTTTCCAGCACCATCAGCAATTCGCATTCCTGGATCGCCGCCGGACGGTGGGCCATGATCAGCACCGACCGCCCCGCCGCCTTCATGTTGCGGATCGCGGTGTTCAGCGCGACCGAACCGTCATTGTCGAGGTTCGCGTTCGGTTCATCCAGCACCAGGATCACCGGGTCACCATAAAGCGCGCGGGCCAGGCCGATACGCTGGATCTGGCCGCCGGACAGGCGTCCACCCGCCTGGCTGACGGGCGTGTCGTAGCCCAGCGGCAAATCCAGGATCAGCTGATGCGCGGCGGCCTGGCGCGCGGCCTCGACCACTTTGGCAGCATCGGGTTGCAGGTCCATCCGGGCGATGTTTTCGGCAATGGTGCCGTCGAACAGCGTCACCCGCTGCGGCAGAAAGCCGATCAGGCGCCCCAACACATCGGGGTCGTATTGATCCAGCGTCGCACCATCCAGCCGGATCGCGCCTTGCGCCGGACGCCACAGCCCGGTGATCGCCCGCGCCAGCGTGGTCTTGCCCGCGCCCGAGGGGCCGATCACCCCCATCGCCTGCCCAGGTGCCAGCTTGAACGACACCCCGCGCAGCGAGGCCGCGTTCTGGCCGGGCGGCACCACCGCAAGCCCCGTCGCCTCCAGCCGGGCCTGGGGGCGCGGCAGCGGCGTGCGTTCGAGCTGTTGGGGGACCGATCCCAGCAGCAGGATGGTGCGGTGCCACCCCTCTTGCGCGCGCTGGATCACGGACCAGCCGCCAACCAGTTGCTCGACCGGCGACAGCGCCCGGCCCATCAGGATCGACGAGGCCACCATCGCGCCCGCCGTCAGCTCGCCCCGCAGCACGAGCCAGGCGCCAAGCGCCAGCATCGCCGATTGCAGAAACAGCCGGAATGTCTTGGTGGCGATGCTGAACATCCCGTTGGCATCCGCAGCCGCCACCGCCTGCGAGGTTGCCTCATCCCGTGCGGTCTGCCAGCGCGCGAAGCTGGCGCGGCGCATCCCAAGGGCCTGGATCATCTCGGCCTCATTGCGGAGGTTGTCGGACATGCGTTCCGCCTGCACCTGCGCGGCGGTGGCGGCGCTGACCGGGTGGCGGGTGGTGATCTGGTTCAGCACCGTGAAGCCGATCAGCAGCGCCCCGCCCGCAAGCGCCAGCACCCCCAGCCAAGGGTGGAACACGAACACCGCCGCCATGAAGATCGGCACCCAGGGCAGATCGAACACCGCCATGACCGTGCCCGATCCGATGGCGCGCTGCACCGCGTCCAGATCGCGCAGCGACTGGTTCGCGGCGGCATCGCCGGGGATCAGCGCAGCACGCCGCAGGCCCGCGTCGAATACCCGCGCCTGAAGGCTGGCTTGCAGCCGTGCCGCGACCCGCGACATCACCCGCGTTCGCGCCAGATCCAGCACCGCCATCATCAGGAACAGGAAGACGATCAGCCCGAACAGCGCCAGCAGCGTCGCCTCGGACGATGAGGGCAGCACCCGGTCATAGACCTGCAACATGAACAGCGGCCCGGTCAGCATCAGCAGGTTGACGAAAACCGAAAACACCGCCGCCGCGATCAGCGCGCCACGCAGCGCCCGCCGAGCCTTGCGGGTTTCTGCCTGTCCTCGCTGGATGTCGGGGGATGCGCGACTCATGCTGACTGCCTTTCTGACCGCCGGGTATAAGGGCCGTTCCTTGACAGAGCGTAAAGATTTCCGCCAGCTCCATCAATGAATCGAAATCTTTGCTCCGCGATTAGCCGTGGCGGCGCAGATAGACGTAATAGGCCCCCGATCCGCCATGGCGCAGATGTGCGGGGGTGATCTGCAACACCATCGCGCCCAGTGGCGGCTGGCCCAGCCAGACCGGCACCTGATGGCGCAGCACGCCCTGACGCTGCGGGATCGGGCCGTCGTCCGGCCCCGGCTTGCCCTTGCCGGTGATGACCAGAACCAGCCTGCGCCCGCGCGCGTGGCTGGTCATCACAAAGCTGTTCAGCGCACCATGCGCCTGCGCAAGGGTCATGCCATGCAGGTCGATCCGCGCCTCGGGGTCGATCTTGCCGCGCGTCATCTGGCGATGGGTCTTGTGATCCATCCTGATCGGCTGATGCGCCAGACGTTCCGCCAATGATGGCGCAAGGTCGTGGCGAAAGGCAAAGCCCGGCGCTTGTGAGCCGACGCGGAAATCAAGCGGGCCGGGATGCGGGGCGGGATGTGGCGCGGTATGGCCGGACTTGGGGGCCGGCTTTTTCGGCAAGGGGTGCGCGGCGGGATCGGGCAAGGACGCGCGCGCGGGATGAAAGGGCGTCGCGGTGGCGGCGACCCGCGCCCACAGGTCGCGTTCACCCTCGGTCAGTTTGCGGCGGCTCATGGCCTGCTACCCCTGGGGCTCAGCACGACCATCTGGCCGGGGGTGCGGATGCCACCGGCGACGCGCCCCGCCTCATCGCCGCTGCCGATATACAGATCGCCCCGCCCGGCCCCCTTGATCGCCCCGCCGATGTCCTGCGCGATCACCAGACGCGGGGCAAAGCCGGGGGCCTGCACCCAGACCGGGCTGCCCAGTGGCACATGCGCCGGATCGACGGCAATGCTGCGCCACGGCGTCACGCTGCGCCCCATCGCGCCCAGGGGGCCTGCATCGGCCGGAAGGTCCAGCGGGCGGAAAAACACATAGGATGGGTTCACGCCCAGCAACGCCTCGACCCCTTGCGGATGGGCGGCGCACCAATCGCGGATCGCCTGCACGTCGATCGCATCGGCCGCCACCGCACCGCGCGCCACCAGTTCCTTGCCGATAGAGCGATAGGGATGGCCGTTCCGGCCCGCATAGCACAGCCGAAGCAGCCGCCCATCCGGCAACCGAACCCGGACCGAGCCTTGCACCTGCGCCAGAAACGCCTCCAGCGGGTCGGCCAGCCAGCACAGGGCATGGTGATCGAAGATTCCGGTCAGGATGGCGGCGCGGTCGGGGGCTTGCGGTCCGGGCATCAGCCCCGGCGGCAGCGCCAGCAAGGGCACGGGGAAATCGGTGCTGCACCGGTCTGATCCGGGCAGTTCGGGTTCGTAATAGCCGGTGAAGAACGCGGGTTGCGCCGGGCCTGCGACAAAGGCGTGGGCAAACCAATCGCCCCCCGCATCGGCAGGGGGCTGGGGCAGGTCGGTCAGGTCGGCCGTCAGCCGATAGGCAGCCAGCGCCGCCCCGGCATCATCATCGGCCCAGCCGGGCAGATCGGTCAGTTCTGCCACGGCACAGCATCCCCTTAGCCGCCGGTGGCGACCAGTTCCCAGTTCGGATCGGCCGCCGTCATGGTGCGGGCAAAGGTCCAGTTGTCACGCTGCTTGCGCGCCGCCTTGGGGTCACCATCGACGACCTCGCCCTGAGCATTGCGCGTGGCGGTGACCATCTCGGCGGTAAAGCGCACGGTGATCTCGGCCTCGCGGGTCGAGGGATCGAAGCTGGCGCCCGCCAGCGTCATCTCGCGCAGGCCAAGGAAGTCGGTGCTGACGACCAGCCCGCGTTCGGCCCGCTGGGCGATCACCTGATCGAAGGCTTCGGCCACGGGGGCGGCCAGGAAGGGGCGGATTTCCTCGATCTGGCCCTTGTCGAAGCTGGTCAGGATCATCTCATAGGCGCCGCGCGCGCCTTGCAGAAAGTCGGACAGCGAAAAGCCCGGCTCGGCCTGTTTCATCGCGGCGATGGCCTGGCCGATGGGGCTGTCGGGTTCGACATGGTCGGCGATGTCGTGGTCGATCCCGTCATCGTGATCCTCGGGGCGCGGGTCGCGGGTCGGCAGAGCGGTCACGGTCTCGGGCGGCTCGGCCGGGCGCTCGAACCCTTCGCGCGTGCCCAGGATGTTGCGCAGCTTGAGGATCAGAAACACCGCGATCGCGGCAAGAACGAGGATCTGGATCAACGGGTTCGACATCGGCATCCTGACGGCAAAGGTGGCGCCACGGGCTTTCGCTGCGGCTGGTCTGATCCTATGTAGGTGACGGGTGGGGGCAAGTCCAGTTTGGCACCGGAACTTGCAGGCCCGGATCGCGGCAAGACCCCGGCTTGCCCGCACGCAATCGCGCCTGCCGCGCAAGAGGTCGCCCATGTGGCTGTTGATGTTGTTCCTGTTCCTGCCGCTGATCGAAATCGGCCTGTTCATCCAGGTCGGCGGGGCCATCGGGCTGTGGCCGACCATCGGGTTGGTGGTGCTGTCGGCGGTGGCGGGCGCCTGGCTGATGCAAAGCCAGGGGCTGCGCGCCTGGGCCGACATGAATGCCGCGCTGCGCACCAGCGGCGATCCCACGGCTCCGATGGCGCATGGCGCGCTGATCATGATGGCCGGGGTGCTGCTGATGCTGCCGGGGTTCTTTACCGATGCCATCGGCCTGGCGCTGCTGATCCCTCCGGTGCGGTCCTGGGTGCTGTCGCGGATGGCGCGGCGGGTGACGATGATGGGCGGCTTTGGCCCCGGATTTGGCAGCAGGGGAACGGCAGGCGGCCCGCGCCCGGATATGGGGCGCGACCCGTTTCAGGACGCCTGGCAGGCCGATGACCCGCGCTATCGCCATGGCCGCAGCGCCGCCGATGACATCATCGACGCCGATTATCACACCGTGACCCCGCCCTCGGGTCAGGTCGGTGGCCCCCGCCCGCGTTCCGGCTGGACCGATCCCGACGACGACCGCCCGCACCGCGGTTGAGGCCCGCCCTGCGCGGTGCTACACCAGCCCAAAGCCGCAACCCAAAGGGTCTTTACCATGTCCGACGAAACCACCGCCGCCGATCAGGATGGCGCCGCAGCCGCCGCGCCCCAGGTCCGCTTTCAGATCCTGGCGCAGTTCATCCGCGATCTGTCGTTTGAAAACATCGTGGCGCAAAAGGGCCTGCAAGGCGGCGAAGTGACGCCCGAGTTCCAGGTTCAGATCAGCCTGGACGCCCGCAAGCGCGGCACCGACAACCAGTATGAGATCGTCAGCAAATACCGGGTCAGCGGCACCAACACCGCCACCCAGCAGCCGATGTTCCTGGTCGAACTGGATTACGGCGGCATCTTCCACATCGAGGGCATCCCCGAGGACCAGATGCACCCGTTCCTGCTGATCGAATGCCCGCGCATGATGTTCCCCTATGTACGCCGCATCGTGGCCGATGTGACCGCCGATGGCGGCTTTCCGCCCTTCAACATGGAGCCGGTGGACTTCGTGCAGCTGTATCGTCAGCAACTGGCGCGCAATGCCGAACTGGCGGCCGCCGCCAAGCCTGAAGGCCAGCCGCTGTCCTGACCTGCGGGCGGTCGGCATAAACCGGCCATCCGACAGGAAAATCCCACCAGCCGCGCCCCGTCGGGCGCGGCTTTTGCTTTTCTTCCCGGCCCAATGCTGCAACAAACGGGGCATCGGATCAGGCGACGGAACAAAGGGGCGACCATGCAACAGGTCGGGCGGGGTTTTCGCATGAATGGCACGGCTCTGTGGCGCGCGCTTGCCCTGGGAACGGCGCTGACCGCAGCCGGCATCGCCGGTCCGATGGCACTGGCGCAGGACGTGCAGATCCTGCCGACCGGCAATGCCGATCTGGATGAACGGATGGCCAATGCATCCCTCCTGATCGGCGCGGTGCGCGAGGATCGGACCACCGCCCAGGATCTGCTGGCCGCCGCCCAAGCCGATTACGCCCGCCTGCTGGCTGTGCTGTATGAGGCCGGTCACTACGGTCCGGTCATCAACATCCTGGTCGACGGGCGCGAAGCGGCGACGATCCCGCCGCTGGATGCGCCCCGCAGCCTGCGCCAGGTGCAGGTGCGCGTCGATCCCGGCCCGCTGTTTCATTTCTCGCGCGCGCAGGTCGCACCGGTGGCGCCGGGCACCGAATTGCCGGACGGCTTTGCCAGGGGCGAACCCGCCCTGTCGGGGCTGGTGGGCGAGGCCGCGCGCGCCGGCGTGCAGGGCTGGCGCAAGGCCGGCCACGCCAAGGCCGATGTCACCCGCCAGGACATCACCGCCCAGCACCCCACCGCCACCCTGTCGGCGGTGCTGGACGTCGCGCCCGGCCCGGTGGTGCGCTTCGGCAAGCTGATCCTTCGCGGCTATGACCGCATGAACCCGCGCCGCCTGGCCAAGATCGCGGGCCTTCCCGAAGGTGAGGTTTTCACCCCCGAGGCGCTGGAAACCGTGCGCAAGCGCCTGACCCGCACCGGCGTGTTCAGCGGCTTCACCCTGGACGAGGCCGAACGCCTTGGCCCCGGCAACACCATGGATGTCGCGCTGACGGTGATCGAACACAAGCCCCGCCGCCTGGGCTTTGGCGCCGAAATCAGCACGGATGAGGGCGGGATGCTGTCGGCCTATTGGCTGCATCGCAACCTGCTGGGTGGGGCCGAACGGTTCCGCATCGACGCCAAGGTCAGCGGCCTCGGCACGCCCTCGGGGGCGGATTACAAGCTGGACCTGCGCATCGACCGCCCTGCCACGCTGACCGCCGACACCACCGCCTATCTTGAGGCCGGGGTGGCGCGGCTGACCGACCCCGATATCACGACCGACAGCGCCCAGATCGGGCTGGGTTTCAGCCATATCTTCAGCGACACGCTGACCGGCACCGCGGGCTTCAGCCTGCGGCACTGGCGCGGCACCGACCCGGTGGGCAGCTTCAGCTATACCCTTCTGGCGGCGCCGATCACGCTGACCTGGGATCGCCGCGACGACAAGACCAATGCCAAGAAGGGCTTTTATCTGGGTGGCGAGCTGACCCCCTGGTATGGGCTGAAGGACACCGGTTCGGGCGCGCGGCTGCGCATGGATGGCCGCGCCTATCGCAGCTTTGGCAGCGATGACCACGTGACCCTTGCCGGGCGGGTGCAACTGGGCACGATCATCGGCGCGGATGCCGCCGATACGCCCTATGAATATCTGTTCTGGTCGGGCGGTGGCGGTCTGGTGCGCGGTCAGGAATACAAATCGCTGGGCAATACCGCACTGACCGGCAGCAGCTATAACGACGGCACGCTTAGCCTGGCGGCGCTGTCGGCCGAAGTGCGGGTGGATGTGACCGAAAAGATCGGCGCGGTGGCCTTTGTCGATGCCGGCATGGTGACGGCGGACAACCTGTGGCAGGGCGACAATGCCTGGCACGCCGGTGCGGGCCTGGGGGTGCGCTATCGCACGCCGATCGGGCCGATCCGGCTGGATGTCGCGGCGCCGGTCGGGGGCTATGACTCGGGCAAGGGCGTTCAGGCCTATATCGGTATCGGGCAGGCCTTCTGATGATGATCGCGCGCCTGTCCCTGATCGCGATGCTGGCCGTCGCCAGCCTGATCCCCGCCCGCCCCGCCCTGGCGCAAGACGCCACGGACGCCGCCGAACTGTCGCAACAGGTCGATGACGACCGCGGCTTCATCACCCGCTTTCTTGAAAACAACCTGTCATCGGCCGGTCGCGCGGTGCGCATTACCGGGTTTCAGGGCGCGCTGTCATCGCGCGCCACATTCGACGAACTGACCGTCGCCGATGATCAGGGCGTCTGGCTGACCATCCGCGACGGCGCGATCCAGTGGAACCGCTCGGCGCTGCTGCGCCGCCGGATCGAGATCGGCGAAATGACCGCCGGCACCATCCTGATCCCGCGCCGCCCTGTGACCGAAGACACCGACGGCCCCACGCTTGAGGTGGGTGAGTTCCGCCTGCCCGAACTGCCGGTCGCCGTGCAGATCGACCAGATCGCCGCCGAACGGGTCGAGATCGGCGAGGCGGTGTTCGGCGCGGCGGCGGCCGTCGCGCTGAAGGGCACCATGTCGCTGGAAGGCGGCGAGGGGACGGTGGACATTTCCGCCAACCGTCTGGACGCGGCGCGCGGCACCCTGTCGCTGGTGGGCAGCTATGCCAATGCCACGCGCAACCTGAACATCAGCATGTTGCTGGACGAGGCCGCCGATGGCATCGCCGCCGGTCTGCTGGATCTGCCTGGCCGACCCGAGCTGGTGCTGGCGGTGAACGGCACCGGCCCGATCGACGATTTCAACGCCCAGATCCAACTGGCCACCGATGGTCAGGACCGGATGACCGGCACTGTCACCACCGCCCGCGCCACCGGCCCCGCGCCGACCGACACCAGCCCGGGCCGCCGCTTTACCGCGCGTCTGGATGGCGACATCTCGCCCCTTGTGTCGGATGACAGCCGCGCCTTTTTCGGCCAGCAATCGCAACTGATGGCGAATGGCTGGCTGGGCGATGACGGGGCCATCGACGTGCCGGTGCTGATGATCCGCACCGGTCAGGCGAACCTGTCCGGCGCGCTGAACATCCCCGCCAACGGGATGCCGCAAACCATCGCGCTGATGCTGAATGTCGCCCCCGGCGCCCGCCCCGAGGATCGCACCCGCCTGCCCTTTGGCGACATCGAACTGCGGTCGGGACAATTGCAGTTCAGCTATGACCGCGCCGAGGGCGAGGGCTGGGTGCTGGACGGGCGGCTGGCCGATCTGCGCAGCGGCGATGTGTCGATGCGCAGCCTGCGTCTGGCGGGCGACGGCGTGCTGCGGGCGGGCGCGGATGGCGACATGACGGCGCTGGACGGCGTGATCGACTTTGCCGCCGCCGGCATCGCCTCGACCAACGAGGCCCTGGCGCAGGCGGTCGGCGGCTTTCTGGCCGGTCGCACCGGCCTGACCTGGACCGAAGGCGGCGCGCTTAGCCTGTCCGACATCAGCGTGACCGGCGATGGCTATGCCGCCGAGGGCACGATCGACCTGGACAGCCCCGGCGAGGGGGTGATCGCCCGCACCGCGCTGAATGCCCGCTATGACGATTTCGGGCGGCTGTCTGGCCTTGCCGGGCGCAGCCTTGGCGGGCAGGCGGCGGTCAGCGTGAACGGCGCCTATACCGTGCTGACCGGCGCCTTTGACGGCCGCGCCACGGTGACCGGCACCGATGTCACGGTCGATCACGAGCAGCTGGACAAGCTGCTGACCGGGGACTCCTCGATCTCGGTCGATGCGCGGCGCGATGCGGATGGCATCCTTTTGCGCGGGCTGACCATCGACGCCGACCAACTGGTCGCTGATGCCAAGGGCAAGATCGGCAGCGGCACCACCGATCTGACCGCCAATCTGGCGCTGAAAGATCTGGTGCAGCTTGACCCCGACTGGGGCGGCGCCCTGACCGCCGAGGCCAGCCTGACCGAAACGGTCACCTCGGGGCATAACGTCCGGCGGCTGTCGCTGAACGGGGTCAGCGACAATCTGCGCATCGGCATTGCCGAGATCGACAGCGCCCTGCGCGGGACCACCAATCTGGTGCTGCTGGGTCAGGAATCCGGCGGCGTGTTCACCATCGACACCTTCCGCGCCGCCAACCCGCAACTGACCGCCGAGGCCAAGGGCACGGTCGGCGGCGGGGCCTCGGATGCCACCGCCAGCGTGGCGATCCCCGATCTGGCGGCGCTTGGCCGGGGCTGGGGCGGGTCACTGAATGCCGATGCGGCCCTGGTGGAAAAGGATGGCGTGCAGCGGTTGACGGCGACCGGCAGCGGCCAGGATATCCGGCTGGGCCAGCAGGATGTGGACGGCGCGCTGACCGGGCTGACGCGCCTTGATCTGGCCGCCACGCGGCAGGGCGACGCCTATGCCATCGAGCGCTTCGATCTGACCAACGACCAGATGCAGGCCACCGCGCAGGGCACCATCGGCGACGGGCGCACCGATGCGACGGCGCGGCTGAACATCGCCAATCTGGCGGCCTTCGGGCGCGGCTGGCGCGGCGCGGTGCAGGCCGATGCCAGCTTTGCCGATGCCGGCGACGGCGCGCGGCGGCTGTCGCTGACCGGCACGGGCCAGGATCTGTCGCTGGGTCAGGCGAATGTCGATGGCGCGCTGACGGGTCGCACCGATTTCACCGTGCAGGCGGTGGAACGCGACGGGACGTTCACCATCGATCAGGCGCGGATCGACAACCGCAACCTTCAGGCCAGTGCCACCGGCACGGTCGGCGCAGGACAGAACGATCTGGCCGTCACCGCCAATGTTGCCGATCTGTCGGCGCTTGGGCTTGGTGTGCGCGGCGGCGTGCAGGCCAACGGCACGGTGCAGGGCAGCACCAATGCGCTGCGCTTTGCCGCGCAGGGTCAGGCGCGCAATCTGGCCATCGGGCAACCGCAGGCCGACGCGGTGCTGGCCGGGGCCACCAGCTTTGATCTGGCCGGGCGGCGCGACGACGGGTTGCTGCGTCTGGACCGGCTGCGGGTGCAGAACCCGCAACTGACGGTCACCGGCGACGGCATTGTCGACGGCGGCGCGCGCCGCTTCAATCTGGATGCGCGGCTGGCCGATCTGGGCCTTGTCGCCGCCGATTTCCCCGGCCCCGCCACCGTGGCCGGGACCATCGCGGAAAGCGGACGCGGCTATGACCTGAACCTGCGCGCCACCGCGCCGGGCAATACCAGCGCCACGATCACCGGCCCCGTCGCCGCCGATGCCTCGACCGCCGATCTGCGGATCAACGGCAGCACCAATGCCGCGCTGATTTCCAGCATGATGCAGGGCCGCGCGATCGAGGGGCCGGTGGCCTTTGACCTGCGTCTGAACGGGCGGCCCGCGCTGGAAAGCCTGTCGGGACAGGTGCGCGCCGATGCGCTGCGGGTGGCCGACCCGCGGCTTGGCATCTCGCTGCCCAGGGTGTCGGTGACGGCCGATCTGGGCGGCGGTCGGGTGATGGTCGCGGGCAGCGCCGATGTCGGCGCGGGCGGCCAGATCGTCGTTGCCGGTCCGGTCAATCTGACCGGCGATCAGGCCGCCGATCTGACCATCGCGCTGAACGGCGTCGTGCTGCGCGACCCGAACCTGTATCAGACCACCGCCAATGGCCAGTTGCGGCTGACCGGGCCGCTGGCAGGGGGCGCGGCGCTGCGCGGCACCGTCGGGCTGACCGATACCGAGATCCGCATCCCCTCGACCGGCCTTGGCAGTTCGGAACTGCTGGAGGGCGTGCGCCATGTCGGCGACCGCCCGCCGGTGCGCATCACCCGTCAGCGTGCGCTGACCGATGGCGGCACCACAACCGGCGCGGCAGGCCGCGACGGCGCGCCGCCCGCACGGCCGATCACGCTGGATGTGCTGATCGAAGCACCGAACCAGGTGTTCGTGCGCGGCCGGGGGCTTGATGCGGAACTGGGCGGGCAGATCCGCATCGCCGGCACCACCGACCGCATTCAGCCGATGGGCGAGATGAACCTGATCCGGGGGCGGCTGGACATTCTGGGCAAACGCTTTGTGCTGTCCGAGGGCCGCATCAACCTTGAGGGCGGGATGATCCCGACCATCCGCTTTGTCGCCACGACCCAGAACGATTCCGTCACCAGCAACGTCATCATTGATGGCCCCGCAGATCAGCCGCAGATCAGCTTCACCTCGGACCCCGAAATGGCCGAGGAGGAGGTGATCGCCCAACTGCTGTTCAGCCGCAACCTGTCCAACATCTCGGCTTTTCAGGCGGCGCAACTGGCATCCGCCATCGCCACCCTGGCCGGTCGCGGCGGCGAGGGGATCGTGGGCAATCTGCGCAACAGCTTCGGCCTTGATGACCTGGACGTGTCCACCAGCGACAGCGGCGAGGTGACAGTGCGCGCCGGGCGCTATCTGACCGAGAACGTCTATACCGATGTCGAGGTCGACAGCGCCGGTGACACCAAGCTGAACCTGAACCTGGACATCCGCCCCGGCCTGAAGGCGCGCGGGTCGGTGGCCAGCGATGGCGGATCGTCGCTGGGGCTGTTCTACGAACGCGATTACTAAGGCGGGGGGTAGACCGCGCAAGGTCGCGGGCTGCAAGCCCTCCGCCCCGATGGCACCGGCGATGACAGCCGCCGCCGCGCCGCGGTTGGGGCCGCCCTGACCCTAGCGCCGCCCGCGATGGGCCGAGGTCAGCACCGCCGCGCGGTCATCCTCGGGGCGCAGTTCAACCCGGCTGTCGATGTCAAAGCGCAGCACCAGCCGCCAGATGCTGCCGTCCTCGCTGGGGCCGGTCACGGCCTCGCTATCCAGTTGCATGGCGAAAGCCTCGATCAACTGGCTGCCCAAGCCGGTGCTGTCGGGGTCATGCACCCCCTCCACGCCGATCGAGTTTTCCACCACCAGCTCACCCTGCCCCGGTTCGGGTTGCGACAGCCGCACCCGCACAAAGGGCGCCAGGCCGATGCCCGGCGGGGCGGCGTATTTCACGGCATTGGTAAGGGCCTCGGTCGCCAGCAGCGACAGCGGCACCGCCTGATCGGGGATCAGCGGCATCGGCACCAGGTCGGTGCTGATATGCAGCTTCGACCCCGGCGCGACGGTGGCATTGGCCATGCCGTTCAGGATGTCGGCCATCAACTGATCGGCCTGCACGGCCACCAGATGTTCGGCCTGATACAGGTTGCGATAGATCGCGGCCAGGCTTGCCACACGATCCTGGATCGACCGCAGCACCTGCTTGGCGCCCGGATCGTCCAGCAAGCGCCCCTGCATCGAGATGATCGAGGCGATCAGTTGCAGGTTGTTCTTGACCCGGTGGTGGACCTCTTTCAGCAGCACGGTCTTTTCGCCCAGACTGCGTTCCAGTGCCTCCTCGTCGCGGATCAGGATGCGGGCGAGGTTGTGAAAGGTCTGGCTGACGTCCTGGATCTCGGCCGGGGCGGCGGTCAGCACCTCGGGCGGGGCCTCACGGTTGCCCAGGGCAAAGCGGCGCATCTGGCCGCGCAGGGTGCGGATGTGGCGCACGACCAGCCGGAACACCGCGAAATAGGCCACTGTCAGCGATACGATCCACATCACCAGCGGGAACAGAATGGCGCTTGCGGCTGTCAGCCAGCCGCCCGTCGCCGCCGCCGAGGGCGCCCAGGTGCCGATCGTATAGGCCAGATTGGGAATACTGGGCACGATGGTGAATATCCGCGTCTCGCCGTTGCGGGCGGTGGCGCGGATGACCTGGCGTTCCTGGCCCGACAGCGACCATTGCGACAGATCGCGCGGCAACAGTTGCGCGGCCTCGTCACCCGGCAGATCGGCAGCCAGGATCTGCCCGGCCCCGTTGACGGTGATCGCCTGCGCCCCGACCATTTCAGGCCAGTGGGTTTCAGGGCGGAAACTGTCGCGCGCCACCGACAGCGCGACATAGCCCAACAGGGTATCGCCATCGCGCAACGGCCAGGTCAGCGCCACCACCTTGCGGCCGGTGACCGTGCCGCGTTCCAGCGCGACAAAGCGCATCCGGGGGCTTTCGATAAAGCTCTGATAGGCGTCGCTGCCCAGCATCCGGTAATCCGGGACAGGGATCGAGGCGCAGGGAACGCTGCCATCCAACTGCACGAAACCGGCAAAGGTGAACAACGCGTTCGCCTCGATCAAGCTGGCCAGCGTGCTGGAACACTCAGCCATGTCATTGCGGTTTTGCAGCACGATGGCGCCGATGGCGGCCGCCGTGCCGATGCTGCCCTGCATGATCGACCGTTCGGCGGCGGCGACGGTTTCGGTGCGACCCAACAGGGATTGTTCCATCCCGACGGCGGCCTGTCGCGTCAGGTTCAGCGTCTGGACGATCGAGATCAGCCCAAGCGGCAATAGCGCCACCGACAGCAGCGCCACCAGCCGAAAGGCAAGGCCATCCAGAAAGGCCAATCGTCTGCGCAGGGCGGCACCCATCGCCGCCCCCCTAGCCTGCGGCGGCCTGGGTCATGGCCGCCAACGTCGCCTGATCTGTCATGTCGAAATCTTCGCCCTCGGCCAGATGCAGCAGCTCTGCCAGACGGCGCCGCCCGCGATTGGCGCGGCTTTTCACCGTGCCGATAGCAACGCCGGTCATCTCGGCGGCTTCCTCATAGGAGAAGCCCGAGGCCCCGACCAGGATCAGCGCCTCGCGCTGTTCATCGGCCAGTTGCTCGAACGCAGCACGGAAATCGCGCAGCGCCAGACGCCCGTCGTGATCGGGGCGGGTGGCCAGCTTGGCGGCATGGATGCCGTCGCTGTCGGACACCTCACGCCGGGCCTTGCGGCGGCCCGAATAAAAGGTGTTGCGCAGAATGGTGAACAGCCAGGCCCGCAGATTGGTGCCGGCCTCGAACTTGTCGATATTGGACCATGCCTTGACGATCGTATCCTGCACCAGGTCGTCGGCAGAACTGCCCTCGCGCGTCAGCGACAAGGCAAACGCCCGCAACGCGCCAAGATGGTCGACCAGCTCGTCGCGGGGGTCGGTTTGGCGGGGCATCGCCTTACTCCTGGCCAGAGGGCTGTTCGCGCAGCTGTTGCAAAAGCGCCAGGAACTTGTCCGGCACGGCCTGTTCCACGTCCTGTTCATAGACGCGGCGCAGGTTCTCGTCGATCTGGCGGGTCACGGCGGCCCGCTTGCGTTCCTCACGCTTGTTGTTCATGTCTATACGGCCCGATTGGTCTGTCGCCTCGGGAACCAACTGACACCAGCCGCGTTCGGTTCCGCAATCAACGCGATAATTTTCCGGGGACGCCATGTCAAACCTCAATCCTGCCGACCTTGCCGCTGCCATCGGGCGCGAACTGCCGTTCCTGCGCCGTTATGCGCGGGCACTGACCGGCAGCCAGGGCGCAGGCGATAACTATGCCGCCGCCACGCTTGAGGCGATCCTGACCGACCGCAGCGGCTTTACCAGCGAGGCCGAGGTCCGCACCGGCCTGTTCCGCACCTTTCACGCGATCTGGCAAAGCTCGGGAATGCCGGTGGCCGAAGGCGAATCCGACAGTCGCGCTGCCCGCGCCCAAGCCCATCTGCGTAGCCTCACCGCCAACACCCGCGAGGCGCTGCTGCTGAAAACGGTCGAGGGCTTCCGCCCCGACCAGATCGCCACGATCATGGACGTGCCGGTGTCCGAGGTCGACAGCCTGCTGAAGATCGCGGTTGACGAAATGTCGCGCAGCATCAGCGGCAAGGTGATGATCATCGAGGACGAAACCATCATCGCCATGGACCTGAAAGGCATCGTGCAGTCGATGGGCCATCACGTCACCGGCGTCGCGCGCACCCATGGTGCCGCGATCACGCTGGCCGATAAAGAGCGCCCCGACCTGATCTTGGCCGACATCCAGCTGGCCGATGGCAGCTCGGGGATCGAGGCCGTGGCCGAGGTCACCGCCAGCATGGGCGACATCCCGGTGATCTTCATCACCGCCTTCCCCGAACGGCTGCTGACCGGCGAGGGGCAGGAACCCGCTTTCCTGATCTCGAAACCCTATGGCGAGGAACAGGTCCGCTCGGCCGTCAGCCAGGCGATGTTCTTTGCCACGACCGAAGGCATGGTCTCGCAAGGCTAACCCGCCGCGACCATCGCCGCGATCAATGGCCCGGTCCCCAAGGGGGCCGGGTTTCCTTTCATGGATGATGAGGCAAGCGCGGTCTCCGCCACCGCCGCATGATCGGCGGGGTCCAGCCCCTGCGCGCGCAGGCCCGGCAGACCTGCGCCGCGCACCCAATCCGCCAAGGCCTCGAAGGCCTGATCAGGGTGGGCGTCAAAGACCGGGGCGATCAGGCCGCGCAAGTCGACGATGCGCGGATCATCGGGCAGCGCCGAGGCATTCACCTGCAACACCGGTGCCAGCAGCGCGCCGCAGATCGCGCCATGCGCCGCACCCGTCAGCCCGCCAATCACCCCCGCCAGCCCATGCACGGCGCCCAGGCCCGCATTGGCCAAAGCGATGCCGCCGGTCAGGCTGGTCAGCGCCAGATCGTCGCGCAGGCCGGGATGTTCGATCGCCCGCAGCCCGGTCAGCGCCGCCAGCCCGCGCGCGATGGCCGGGCGGCACAAGGCATCCGTCACCGGATTGGCGCGGGCGCTGATGAACGGCTCGATCACCTGCGTGACCGCATCCAGCCCCGAGGTCAGAGTCACCGGCCAGGGGCAACCATCGGTCAGCGCCGAATCGACAATCGCCAGCCGCGCCAACATCCGGTCATCGCGCAGGCTGACCTTGCGGCCATGGTCCGGCACGCCGATCACCGCGTTCTTCGTCGCCTCGGCACCCGTTCCGGCGGTCGTCGGCAGCGCGATGAACGGCAGCGGCGCGGCGGTCAGCGGCAGGCCGCGCCCGACCACCTCAAGGTGGTCCATCGGCACGCCCGGCTGCGGGATCAGCCCGGCCAGGGCCTTGCCCAGATCCAGCGCCGCCCCACCGCCGATGGCCGCGACCCAATCCGGGCGGGCGGCGCGGGCCGTGGCCAAAGCGGCCTCAAGCATCGGCAGGTCGGGTTCGCGCGGGCAGGCAATGGTCAGCGGCTGGCCCAGTGCAGCGATCAGGGCATTGGCGCGCGAAGGGCTGGCGCCATGCACGATGATGCCGCGTGGACCAAAGGCGCGGATCAGATCGGCGGCCTGCGCCGCCTGACCGCGGCCAAACAGGATGCGGGTAGGCAGGGCCAGCGAAAACGGCGTCATGCGGCAGCCATCACCGCCCGCACCGCGCGGTGCCAGGCGGCCAGTCGGCGCTCGCGGGTGGGGGCATCCAGGGCCGGTTCAAAGCGCCGGTCCAGACGCCAGCCCTCGGCAAAGCCCGCCGCATCGGGGTAGATCCCGGCGCGCATCCCGGCCAGCCAGGCCGCGCCCAGGGCCGTCGTCTCGACCCCCACGGGGCGGTCAACCGGCGCACCCAGAATGTCGGACAGGAACTGCATGGCCCAGTCCGACGCGCTCATCCCACCATCGACGCGCAGCACGGTATCGCGCCCGCCCGCCCAGTCATCGCGCATCGCTGCCCACAGATCATGGGTCTGGAAACCCACGCTTTCCAACGCCGCCCGCGCCAGTTCGTCAGGGCCAGAGTTCCGCGTCAGCCCGAACACCGCGCCCCTGCAATCGGGCCGCCAATAGGGCGCACCAAGCCCGGTGAAAGCCGGCACCAGGATCAGTTCCTGCGCAGCATCGGCGGCATCGGCCATGGCCGCCGTCTCGGGCGCGGAACGAATGATCTTCAGGCCGTCGCGCAGCCATTGCACCACCGCCCCGGCAATGAAGATCGAGCCCTCAAGCGCATAGGTCGGCTTGCCATCCAGCTGATAGGCGATGGTCGTCAGCAGCCGATTGCGGCTGGCCACACGCTGATCGCCGGTGTTCAGCAGCGCGAAACAGCCGGTCCCGTAGGTCGCCTTCATCATGCCGGGCGCGAAACAGGCCTGACCGATGGTCGCGGCCTGCTGATCGCCCGCCACGCCCAGGATCGGCACCTCGCGCCCGAACAGATCGGCCCGCGTCATGCCAAAGTCAGCGGCGCAATCGCGCACCTCGGGCAGGATCGTCATCGGCACATCCAGCGCCGAGCACAGGTCGGCATCCCAACAGCCGCGCCCGATGTCATACAGCATCGTGCGCGCCGCATTGGTGGCATCGGTCACATGCGACCGCCCGCCGGTCAGCCGCCAGATCAGGAAACTGTCGACCGTGCCGAAGGCCAGCTTGCCCGCCTTGGCACGGTCGCGCGCGCCCGGCACATGATCCAGCAGCCATTTGATCTTGGTGCCGGAGAAATACGGGTCCAGCAGCAGCCCGGTCTTGGCCGTTACCATCGGCTCAAGCCCCTGATCGCGCAGCGCCGCGCAGATGTCGGCGGTGCGGCGGTCCTGCCAGACAATCGCGCGGTGGATCGGCTGGCCGGTCTCGCGGTCCCAGATCAGCGTGGTTTCGCGCTGATTGGTGATGCCGATGGCGGTGATCGCCGGATTGCCCGCCTTCTCGATCGCCGCCCGCGCGCTGCCCGCTACCGTGGTCCAGATGTCATCGGCGTCATGTTCCACCCAACCCGGCTGCGGATAGTGCTGGGTGAACTCGGATTGCGCCGTGGCGACAGGGGCCATGTCCGGCCCGAACACGATGGCCCGCGAGGAGGTGGTGCCCTGGTCGATGGCAAGAATATGGGTCATGTCACGCCGCCTTGCTGATTTCCTCTTTGCAAAAATACTCACGCGACGGGGCAAGATGGCGACTGCGGATGAGTATTTGGACTAAGGGGAAGGGGGCAGGCGCGCGCCCGCCCCCGACTGTGGTTTACTGCCAGCTTTTCACCAGCTCGTCATAGCTGACGGTCTGGGGCTGTTCCTTTTCGTTCTCGACCGGCAGTTGCGGGGCCAGATTGCCGGCCTTGACCGCCTCGGCGTTCCAATAGGCGAGGTCATGCTCCTCGTTCAGCTTGGGGCCGATGTCGCCCATGATCCCGGCGCGTTCCAGACGTTCCAGCACCTTTTCCTGCTCGGCGCAAAGGCTGTCCATCGCCTCTTGCGCAGTTTTCGCGCCCGACGCGGCATCACCGACCGCCTGCCACCACAGTTGCGCCAGCTTCGGATAGTCCGGCACATTGGTGCCGGTCGGCGTCCACTGCACGCGGGCGGGGCTGCGGTAGAACTCGATCAGGCCGCCCAGCTTGGGCGCGCGGTCGGTGAAGGACTGGTGTTGCAGGCTCGATTCCCGGATGAAGGTCAGGCCGACATGCGATTTCTTCACATCGACCGTCTTTGAGGTCACGAACTGCGCATAAAGCCAGGCGGCCTTGGCGCGATCATCGGGCGTCGATTTCAGCAGCGTCCACGCCCCTGCATCCTGATAGCCCAGCTTCATGCCGTCCTTCCAATAGACGCCATGGGGCGAAGGGGCCATGCGCCATTTCGGCGTGCCATCGTCGTTCATCACCGGCAGGCCCTCTTTCACCATGTCGGCGGTGAAGGCGGTATACCAGAAGATCTGCTGGGCGACCTCGCCTTGGGCGGGCACCGGGCCGGATTCGCCAAAGGTCATGCCTTGCGCTGCGGGCGGGGCATAGGCCTTCAGCCAGTCCAGATATTTCTGGATCGCATAGACCGCCGCCGGGCCGTTGGTATCGCCGCCGCGCGCCACGCAGGAACCCGTGGGCTGCGAGTTCTCATTCACCCGGATGCCCCATTCATCGACCGGCTTGCCGTTCGGAATGCCCTTGTCGCCGTTCCCGGCCATCGACAGCCAGGCATCGGTGAAGCGCCAACCAAGCGAGGGGTCTTTCTTGCCATAATCCATATGGCCATAGACCTTCTTGCCGTCGATCTCGCGGCCGGTGAAGAACTCGGCGATGTCCTCATAGGCGGACCAGTTCACTGGCACGCCCAGATCATAGCCATATTTCGCCTTGAAATCGGCCTTGTTCTTTTCGTCGTTGAACCAGTCATAGCGGAACCAGTAAAGGTTCGCGAATTGCTGATCGGGCAGCTGATACAGGTTGCCGTCCGGCGCCGTGGTGAAGGACTTGCCGATGAAATCGTCGATGTCCAGGTTCGGGTTGGTCACATCCTTGCCCGCGCCCGCCATCCACTCGGTCAGGTTGCGCGCCTGCTGATAGCGCCAGTGGGTGCCGATCAGATCGCTGTCGTTGATATAGGCGTCATAGATGTTCTCGCCCGACTGCATCTGGGTTTGCAGCTTTTCGACGACATCGCCCTCACCGATCAGGTCATGGGTCACCTTGATGCCGGTGATCTTGGTGAAGGCATCGGCCAGCACCTTGGATTCATATTCATGGGTGGTGATCGTTTCCGACACCACCTTGATTTCCATGCCCTTCATCGGCGCGGCGGCGTCGATGAACCATTGCATTTCGGCTTCTTGCCCGGCGCGATCCAGCGACGACAGGTCGCCGATTTCGCTGTCCAGAAAGGCCTTGGCCTCCTCGATCCCGGCGAAGGCCGGGCCGGCCACCATCAGCGCAAGCGCCATGGCCGTGGTCATACGCAGTCTCATGATTTCCTCCCCTGAGTTGCGTTCGTCATTTTCCTGTCAGACCCAGCGGAACACCGCCGCGGCATAGACAAGGCAGGCAACCAGCGCGCCCCACAGCGGTGCGCCGATGATGGCAAGCCAGGCCAGGCAGATGAAGGCCGAGCCAAGAAGCGAGATGAACAGCCGGTCGCCGCGCGTCGTCTCGATCCGCAGGATGCCGATGCGCGGTGTTTCCGGGCGGCGCAGGGCCAGCCACAGGACCAGGATCAGCAGCCCGGCGATGATCGTGTAGAAAAGCGCGGTCGGAAAGGTCCAGGCCATCCAGTGCCCGGGGGCGAGGCCCGCGAACCAGTCGCGCGCGCCGTCCTTGGCGGGCACGCGGGCGACCAGCCAGGCGATGAAGCCCAGCCAGGCCAGGGCGATCAGGCCAAAGGCGATGTTCAGGCGGCGGGTCATCACACCCTCCCCAGGGCGAAGCCCTTGGCGATGTAGTTGCGCACGAACCAGATGACCAATGCACCCGGAATGATGGTCAGCACCCCGGCGGCGGCCAGTACGCCCCAATCCATGCCGGATGCGCTGACCGTGCGGGTCATCGTGGCGGCGATCGGCTTGGCGTTGACCGATGTCAGGGTGCGCGACAGCAGCAGTTCGACCCACGAGAACATGAAGCAGAAAAACGCCGCGACCCCGATGCCCGATGCGATCAGCGGCATGAAGATCTTGATGAAGAAGCGCGGAAAGGAATAGCCGTCGATATAGGCGGTTTCGTCGATTTCCTTTGGCACGCCGCGCATGAAGCCCTCCAGGATCCAGACCGCCAGCGGCACGTTGAACAGGCAATGCGCCAAAGCGACCGCGATATGGGTGTCGAACAGGCCGACAGCCGAATAAAGCTGAAAGAACGGCAGCGCGAACACGGCGGGCGGCGCCATGCGGTTGGTCAGCAGCCAGAAGAACAGGTGCTTGTCGCCCAGGAACCGATAGCGACTGAACGCATAGGCGGCAGGCAGCGCGACGGCGATGCTGATGACGGTGTTCATCAGCACATAGGTCAGGCTGTTGACGTAGCCCATATACCAGGCCGGATCGGTCAGGATCGTGCGGTAATTGGCTAGCGTGAAATCGGCCGGGAACAGGGTGAAGGTGCTGGTGATCTCGGTGTTGGTCTTGAAGCTCATGTTGACCAGCCAATAGATCGGGATCAGCAGGAACAGCAGATACAGGGTGATGACGATGGGCGAACCGCGCAGCTTCATTGCCCTGCCCCTTGTTTATCCAGGTTGGTCATGACCGTGTAAAAGACCCAGCTGACCAGCAGGATCACCAGGAAATAGATGATGCTGAAGGCCGCCGCCGGGCCAAGGTCGAACTGGCCAACCGCCATCTTCACCAGGTCGATCGACAGGAAGGTGGTAGCATTGCCGGGGCCACCGCCGGTGACAACGAAGGGCTCGGTATAGATCATGAAGCTGTCCATGAACCGCAAGAGCACCGCGATCAGCAGCACCCCCTGCATCTTGGGCAGCTCGATATAACGGAACACCGCCCAGCGGGACGCCTGGTCGATCTTCGCCGCCTGATAATAGGCCTGCGGGATGGATTGCAGCCCGGCATAGCACAGCAGCGCGACAAGGCTTGTCCAGTGCCACACGTCCATGACGATCACCGTCACCCAGGCATCGACGGCATTGGCGGTATAGTTGTAGTCCACCCCCATCGCCGCCAGCACCCGCCCCAACAGGCCAATGTCGACGCGCCCGAAGATCTGCCAGATCGTGCCGACCACGTTGAACGGGATCAGCAGGGGCAGCGCCATCAGCACCAGTACGAGGCTGGCCCAGAAGCCCTTTTTCGGCATGTTCAGCGCGATATAGATGCCCAAGGGGATCTCGATCGCCAGGATGATGGCGGAAAACAGGATCTGGCGGCCGAGGGCGGCGCGGATGCGGTCGCTGTCCAACACCTCCTGGAACCATTCAAGCCCGGCCCAGAAGAACTGGTTGTTGCCGAAGGTGTCCTGCACGGAATAGTTCACCACCGTCATCAGCGGGATCACCGCCGAAAAGGCGACCAGCACCAGAACCGGCACGACCAGCCACCAGGCGCGATTGTTCCAGACGCGATTGTCCATCAGCGCACCCCCTGCACGCGCCAGTCGTCGGCATAGACGTTGATCTTTTGCGGCGCCAAGGCGATGCGCGTCATGTCGGGCGTGACCTGCGCGGCCTCGGGAAGGGTGACGTTGACCGCGGTGCCCGCCACTCGGCCCCGGACGATGCGGTGGCGGCCCACGTCCTCGATCCGGTCGATCTGGATCGGCAGCCCGGCCTCGTCGGTCAGGCTGGTGTAATCGGGGCGGATGCCGATCTGCACGCGGCCCGCCGGGCGGCCATAATCGGCGTCAAGCGTGATGTCGTGGCCCGCCACACGCGCGCGGCGGCCCTCCACCTCCGCCTCCAGCAGGTTCATGCCGGGGCTGCCAATGAAATAGCCGACAAAGGTGTGGGCCGGGGTCTCGAACAGTTCCTCGGGGGTGCCCATCTGCACGACGCGGCCTTCGTGCATGACCACCACCTTGTCGGCAAAGGTCAGCGCCTCGGTCTGGTCATGGGTGACATAGATCATCGTATGGCCGAAATCGCGGTGAAGCTGTTTCAACTGGGTGCGCAGTTCCCATTTCATCTGCGGGTCGATGACGGTCAGCGGCTCATCGAACAGGATGGCGTTCACGTCCTGCCGCACCATACCGCGGCCCAGGCTGATCTTTTGCTTGGCGTCCGCGGTCAGCCCCTGCGCGCGGCGATCCAGCATCGCCTCCATCCCGATCATGCGGGCGATCTGATCGACCCGCGCCTTGATCCCGGCGGCATCCATGCCCCGGTTCTTCAGCGGAAACGCCAGGTTATCGCGCACCGTCATCGTGTCATAGACGACCGGAAACTGGAAAACCTGCGCGATGTTGCGTTCGGTGGTCGGCGCATGGGTCACGTCGGTATCGCCAAACAGCACCCGCCCCTGGCTTGGCGTCAGAAGGCCCGAGATGATGTTCAGCAGCGTCGTCTTGCCACAGCCCGAGGCCCCCAGCAGCGCATAGGCCCCGCCGTCCTGCCAGACATGGTTCAGTTCCTTCAGCGCGAAATCGGCATCGCGCGTGGGGTGTTGCAGATAGGAATGGGCCAGATTGTCCAGCGTGATCCGCGCCATCAGGCAGCCCTCGCGTCAGCGGCGGGAACGGCCAGGCGGCCGCCCTCATCGAACAGATAGATTTGCGACGGGTCCAGCCAGACCCGCAGCGCGCTGCCCGGCGCGATGTCATGCACGCCATGCACCAGCCCGACCCAGCGGCTGTGATCGCGATCCAGATGAAGGAAGGTCTCGGACCCGGTGATCTCGGTCACCGCCAGACGCACGTCGAAACCCACCGCATCGCCGCCATGCTGATGCAGCGACAGGTGATGGGCGCGGAAACCCGCGCGATAGCGGCCATCGGCCAGCCCCGCAAAGCTGCCATCCGCCGGGGCATTCACATCGCCGCCAAAGTTCAGCCGGTGGTCGATCTTGACCACATCGACAAAGTTCATCGGCGGGTCCGAAAACACCCGCGCGGTGATCGCGTCGGCGGGCTGGCGATAGACCTGTGCGGTGGGGCCGAACTGGGTCACGCGGCCCTCCCACAGGGTTGCGGTGTTGCCGCCCAGCAGCAGCGCCTCCTCGGGTTCGGTTGTGGCGTAGACAAAGATCGCGCCCGACTCGGCAAAGATGCGGGGGATCTCGGCGCGCAATTCCTCGCGCAGTTTGTAGTCGAGATTCGCCAGCGGCTCATCCAGCAGCACCAGCCCGGCGCCCTTGACCAAGGCCCGCGCCAAAGCGGTGCGCTGTTGCTGGCCGCCCGACAGTTCCAGCGGCTTGCGCTGCAACATCGGCGTCAGGCGCATCATCTCGGCACTGGCGCGGACCCGGCGGTCAAGTTCGGCCCCGCCAACCCCCATCAGCCGCAAGGGCGAGGCGATGTTGTCGTAAACGCTCATCGCCGGGTAATTGATGAATTGCTGATAGACCATGGCCACGCCGCGATCCTGCACCCGCTGGCCGGTCACATCGGCACCGTTCCAGATGACGCGCCCGGTGGTCGGCAGATCCAGCCCCGCCATCAGCCGCATCAACGTGGTCTTGCCCGAAAGCGTCGGCCCCAGCAGCACGTTCATGGAACCGGGCCGCAGGTGCAGGTCGATCGGGTGGATATGGGTCTGATGGCCCACCACCTTGGAGACGCCCCGAAGTTCCAGCCCCTGTGCCCCGGTCGTCGTCATTGCGCGCCCATTCTGTTGGTGATCCATGCCTCGATCCGGGCCACTTGTTCGGCATCCAGCCGCAGGCCCAGCTTGCTGCGCCGCCACAGCACGTCATCGGCGCTGCGCGCCCATTCGTGATCCACCAGCCAAGCCAGTTCCGCCTGACACAGGCCGCCGCCGAAATCGGCGCCCCGGCCTGCGGCCAGCATCGGGCGGGCCTCGGTGCCATAGGCGCGGATCAGGCGCAGGGCCTCGGCTGCCGAAAGGTCGGGGTGATCGGCGCGCAGGGCGGAGACCAGCATATCGACGCCATCCACCGGGAAATCCCCCCCGGGCAGCGCGACACCCGCCGTCCAGGCCGCGCCCGCCTGCGGAAAAAACGGCGCCAGCTTGGCCATCGCGCTTTCCGCCAGGCGGCGATAGGTGGTGATCTTGCCGCCAAAGACATTCAGCAGAGGCGGGCCGTCGGCATCGACCGACAGCACATAATCGCGCGTCGCCGCCGTGGCCGAACTGGCCCCGTCATCATAGAGCGGCCGCACCCCGGAATAGGTCCAGACGACATCTTCTGGCGTCACCGGGCGGGCGAAGTACTGGCTGGCGAAGCGGCACAGGTAGTCCACCTCGGCCGGGGTGCATTCGGCCTGCCCCGGATCGCCGGGGTGATCCTGATCGGTGGTGCCGATCAGGGTGAAATCCTGCTCATAGGGGATGGCAAAGATGATGCGCCCGTCCGGCCCCTGAAAGAAATAACAGCGGTCGTGATTGAACAGCCGCCGGGTGACGATATGGCTGCCGCGCACCAGCCGGATCGATTCACGGCTGCGGACATGGGCGACGTCGCGCACGATGCCCGCGACCCACGGCCCCCCGGCATTCACCAGTGCGCGGGCGTGGTGAACGCGGGTGCCATCGGGGCCCTCCACCGTCACCGCCCACAGATCGCCGTCGCGCCGCGCCTCGGTCACGCGGGCACGGGTCAAGATCGTCGCCCCGCGCGCCTGCGCGTCACGGGCGTTCAGCACCACCAGCCGGGCATCCTGCACCCAGCAATCGGAATATTCATAGGCCAGCCGCGCGCCGGGCTTCAGCGGGCGACCTGCCGGATCGGTGGTCAGGTCCAGCTTGCGCGTGCCGGGCAGGATCTTGCGCCCGCCCAGATGGTCATACAGGAACAGCCCCAGTCGGATCAGCCAGGCCGGACGCCGCCCGCGCAGCCAGGGCATCACCCAGCCCAGCAGGCGCGAGGTCGGCGTCTCGGCGTCGAACCGCATGTCGGGCAGGATCGGCAGCACAAAGCGCATCGGCCAACTGATATGGGGCATGGCGCGCAGCAGAACCTCGCGCTCCTCCAGCGCCTCGCGGACCAGGCGGAACTCGAAATATTCCAGATAGCGCAGCCCGCCATGGAACAGCTTGGTCGAGGCCGATGACGTGGCCTGCGCCAGATCGCCCATCTCGGCCAGCGTCACCGAAACGCCCCGCCCCGCCGCGTCACGGGCGATGCCGCAGCCGTTGATGCCGCCGCCAATGATGAACAGATCGACCGTTTCGCCCAAGGCTTCCCCCCGCTGACGTCTAAACGAACACGAAAGATGCGCGCTTTGTCAAAAACTATTTTCGTTTTTGCGCGTTTTACGGTTTCATGACCCGGAACAGGCCAGCAACGGGGGCATCATGGCGCTGAGCATCCGCCAGACCGAAATCCTGGACATCGCCCGCAGCGACGGGCGCGTGATTGTCGAGGATCTGGCCGAACGCTTTTCGGTGACGCTGCAAACCATCCGCCGCGACCTGACCGACCTGGCCGAAGCCGGGCATCTGGACCGCGTGCATGGCGGCGCGGTGATGCGCGCGGGCGTCGCCAATATCGGCTATGAGGACCGCCGCCGCATGAACGACGAGGCCAAGGCCGCCATCGGTCGCGCCTGCGCCGCGCTGATCCCCGACAATGCCTCGATCATCCTGAACCTGGGCACCACGACCGAGGCCGTCGCCCGCGAATTGCTGCACCACCGCAACATCACGGTGGTGACGAACAACATCAATGTCGCCAATATCCTGGCCGCCAATGACAGCGCCGAGGTGATCGTGGCGGGCGGCAGCCTGCGGCGGTCGGATGGCGGGCTGGTGGGCGAAATGGCGGCCGAGTTCATCGCCCAGTTCAAGGTCGATTTCGGCGTGATCGGCACCTCGGCGCTGGACGCTGACGGCGACCTGCTGGATTTCGACGTGTCCGAGGTGCGCGTCAGCCAGGTGATCCTGCGCCAGTCGCGCGCCCGGCTGCTGGTGGCCGATGCTGCCAAGCTGGCCCGCCGCGCGCCGGTGCGCATCGCCAGCCTTGCCGATCTGGACGGGCTGGTCACCGACCGCCCCCTGCCCGAGGCTTTGGCGGCGCGCTGTGCCGACTGGGCGACGCGGGTGACGGTGGCAGGGCCAGCCTAGCCGCGGGCGGTGGCGATCATCTCGCGCAGGTCAGCGGTGCTGGCGGCGCCGAAATGCACCTCGCGGCCGATGACAAAGGTGGGGGTGCCCATCAGCCGCAGCGCATTGGCCAGCACCTCGGACTGCGCCAGATGCGCGGCCACGGCGGGGGCTTTGCGGTCGCGCGCCAGACGGTCCATGTCCAGCCCCAGCCCCTGCGCGGCCCGCAGGGCCACACCTTCATCCACACGGCCCCGGCTGGCCATCAGCGCCTGATGCAGCGGCCAGTATTTGCGCTGCTGCGAGGCGGCAAGCGCGACGGTCGCCGCCGCCTCGGACCCCGGCCCGAAGATCGGCCACTCGCGCATCACCACCCGCAGGCCGGGGTCGCTGCCGATCACCTCGGCCAAGGCCGCGGTGTTCCGGCGGCAGAAATGGCAGTTGTAGTCGAAGAACTCGACCACCGTCACATCGCCATTGGCATTGCCCAGCAGCGGCGCATTCGGGTCACGCTCGACGGCGGCGCGCAGGTCATCCTGCGCCTGGGCGGGGCGAGGGCGCAGCGCGGCGGGCAGGGCCAGACCGGCACCCAGACCGGCCAGAAGGTGACGACGTGACAGCATGGCGGTTCCTTTCGTTACCCCTGCCTAACGCGGCGGGGCGGCGCGCAAAACCCACGTTTGCGTCAGCGCGCTGCCGCGCGGAACGCGCCGGGGCTGGTGCCGGTCCAGTTGCGGAAGGCGCGGTGAAAGGCACTGGGTTCGCTATAGCCCAGTTCGGCGGCGATCTCGGCCACCGGCAGATCGCCGCCCGTCAACAGCGCCTGGGCGCGGGCCAGGCGGATCTCATCCTTCAGTCCGGCATAGCTGTGCCCCTCGGCCCGCAGGCGGCGGCGCAGCGTGGCGGGCGACAGCGACAACGCCGCCGCCATCTCCTCCAGCACCGGCCAGGCGGCGGGGGGGCGGGCGCGAAGCTGCCCGCGCAGCCGCGCCGCCAGCCCCTGATCGTGGCGATAGCGCACCAGGATATTGGCGGGGGCGCCGCGCAGGAACTGGCGCAGGGCCTGCGGGCTGCGGTGGATCGGCAGGTCCAGATAGCGCGCGGCAAAGATTACCCGGCTGTCGGGCCGGTCGAACCGCACCGGCGCGCCGAAGAACTGGTGATAATCGCGCCGATGCGGCGGAGGGGGGCCGCGAAAATCCACCTGCAACAGCGGGATCCGCCGCCCCACCAGCCAGCAGGCCAGCCCCAGCAGGATCAGCCAATAGCTGCGATAGGCGAATGCCGGGCGCGCCAGCCCGTCACCATCGGTCAGGATCACCACCGCCTGACCGTCCTGCACCGCCAGCCGCCCCTGCGGCTGATCCAGCACGACGTTCAGAAACCGCAGCGCCCGGCGCAAGGCCCGGCCCAGGTTCGGCGCATCCAACACCGCATGTCCCATCAGCGCAAAGCTGCCCGGCCGCATCGGGCGGGCGGCCAGGCCGAAGAACTCATCCTGCATGGCATCGGCCATGGCCAGCCACAGCGCGCCATATTGATCGCTGCTGACCGGCGCGACGGGTGGGCCGTCCAGACCGGCGGCGGCCAGGATCGGGCGCGCGTCCAGCCCCTGCGCGGCCAGACAGGCCAACGCATCCCAGACGAAACCCGGCGTGATGCTGCGCCGCTCCACCCCTGTTCCCCATTGACAGAACCGATCACCAAATCTGGCCGGTAATGTCATTGTTTGCAATGCCCATCGGGATCAGTCTGGCGCGATAGCCTGGTCGCCCGCCGCGACCGGCGCAGGGGGGATTTCCGATGACCAGCACCGCCACCACCGGCGCGCGTCCCGGCTATGCCGAGGCCGTCAACCTGTTCCGCATCGAGAACGCGATTTCGCAACTGGCCGGGGATCTGGCCGGCGGGCTGAATGTCTGCGTCGAATGCGTCGACCGCCATTGCGGCGACAACCGCGTGGCGCTGCGCCATGTCGCGCCGGATGGCCAACTGACCGAATACACGTTCGAGGATCTGCGCGACATGTCGGCCCGCGTGGCGAATGTGCTGACCGCGCAAGGCGTCGGCCCCGGCGATGTGGTGGCCGGGCTGCTGCCGCGCAGCCCCGATCTGATGGCGGTGATCCTTGGCACCTGGCGGATCGGCGCGGTCTATCAGCCGCTGTTCACCGCCTTCGGCCCCAAGGCAATCGAACAGCGCTTCGGCACCTCATCGGCGCGGTTCGTGGTGACCAACACCGCCAACCGCGCGAAACTGGACGGCATCTCAGGCTGCCCGCCCGTCGCCACCGTCCTGTCGGCGGGCGAGGCCCTGCGCGACGGCGACATCGATTTTCGCGCCGCCATGGCTGCCGCGCCCGCCGATTTCACCCCGGTTAATCGCAAGGGCGATGATCTGTTCCTGATGATGTCGACATCCGGCACCACTGGCGCCCCCAAGGGCGTGCCGGTGCCGCTGCGGGCAATGCTGTCCTTTGCCGCCTATATGCGCGATGCCATCGACCTGCGCGCCGATGACGTGTTCTGGAACATCGCCGACCCCGGCTGGGCCTACGGCCTTTACTATGCCGTCACCGGCCCCTTGCTGCTGGGCCAGGCCACGATCTTTGCCGAAGCCGGTTTCACCGCCGAAACCACCTATGACATCATTCAGCGCCTTGGCGTGACCAGCTTGGCCGGATCGCCCACCGCCTTCCGCCTGCTGATCGCCGCCGGAGCAGAGGCCGCGGCCCCCGTCGCCGGTCGCCTGCGCGTGGTGTCCAGCGCCGGTGAGCCGCTGAACCCCGAGGTTATCCGCTGGTTCGATGAACACCTGCACGCCCCGATCCATGACCATTACGGCCAGACCGAACTGGGCATGGTGGTGAACAACCATCACGGGCTGGATCACCCCGTGCGGCCCGGATCGGCGGGCTATGCCATGCCCGGCTATCGCATCGTGGTGCTGGATGAAAACCGCAAGGAACTGGGGCCGAACCAGCCCGGCATCCTGGGGGTGGATATCAAGAACTCGCCCCTACTGTGGTTCACCGGCTATTACCGCAAGGATACGCCCGCGATTGCCGATGGCTATTACAGCACCGGCGACAGTGTCGAGTTCGAGGCCGATGGCTCGATCAGCTTCATCGGCCGGGCGGATGACGTCATCACCTCATCAGGGTATCGCATCGGTCCCTTCGACGTGGAATCGGCGCTGCTGGAACATGACGCGGTGACCGAGGCCGCCGTGGTCGGCGTCCCCGACCCCGAGCGGACCGAGATCGTCAAGGCCTTCGTCGTGCTGGCCAAGGGTGTGCAGGGCAGCCCCGCCCTGGCCGAGGAACTGGCCCAGCATGTCAAGAAGCGGCTGTCGGCCCACGCCTATCCGCGCCTGATCGACTTTGTGGACGACCTGCCCAAGACGCCTTCAGGCAAGATCCAACGCTTTGTGCTGCGCAAGGCCGAGATCGACCGCCAGGCCCATGCCGCCCCCGCCCCGCGCGAGGGCATCCGCAATGCCGTGGTGATGATCACCGGCGGCGGGTCGGGCCTTGGGGCGGCGGTGGCGCAGATGGTCGTCGATGGCGGCGGGCGCGCGGTGCTTCTGGATGTGAACGATCAGGCCGGGCAGGCGGTGGCCGAACGGCTGGGTCCGGCGGCGCTGTTCGTCAAGACCGACGTCACCCAGGATGCCGACGGCCAGGCCGCCGTGGCCGCCGCGCTGTCGGCCTTTGGTCGGGTCGATGTGATGGTGAACTGCGCCGGTGTCGCGCCGGGCGAAAAGGTGCTGGGCAAGAACGGCCCGCACCGGCTGGACAGTTTCGCCCGCGCCATCCAGATCAACCTGATCGGCACGTTCAACATGCTGCGCCTCGCCGCCGACGCCATGGCAAAGAACGACCCCGGCCCCGGCGGCGAACGCGGCGTCATCATCAACACCGCCTCCATCGCCTATCAGGACGGGCAGATCGGCCAATGCGCCTATGCCGCGTCCAAGGGCGGCGTCGCCTCGCTGACGCTGCCCGCCGCGCGGGAACTGGCCCGCACCGGCATCCGGGTGATGGCGATCGCGCCCGGCATCTTCGGCACGCCGATGATGGCGGGCCTGCCGGTCGAGGTGCAGGAAAGCCTGGGTGCCACCGTCCCCTTTCCGCCGCGCCTTGGCGATCCGGCGGAATATGCGGCGCTGGTGCGCCATATCGTCGAGAACCAGATGCTGAACGGCGAGGTGATCCGCATCGACGGCGCGCTTCGCATGGCCCCCAAATAAGGACCAGATCATGACCACAGACCCCATCGTCATCGTCGGTGATGCCCGCACCCCCATGGGCGGCTTTCAGGGCGATTTCGCATCGCTGACGGCCGCCCAACTGGGCGCGGCGGCGATCAGCGCCGCCGTCGACCGCAGCGGCATCAGCGCCGATCAGGTGCAGGAAATCGTGATGGGCTGCGTGCTGCCCGCCGGTCAGGGTCAGGCCCCGGCGCGTCAGGCCGCACTTGGCGCGGGCCTGCCCTTGGGCGCGGGCGCCACCACCATCAACAAGATGTGCGGATCTGGCATGAAGGCGGCGATGTTCGCCCATGACCTGTTGCTGGCCGGTTCCGCCGACATTGCCGTGGCGGGCGGCATGGAAAGCATGACCAACGCCCCTTACCTGCTGCCCAAGGCGCGCAGCGGCTTCCGCATGGGGCACGGGCAGGTGATGGACCACATGTTCCTGGACGGGCTTGAGGACGCGTATGACAAGGGCCGCCTGATGGGCACCTTTGCCGAGGAATGCGCCGACACCTATGGCTTTACCCGAAAGGAACAGGACGATTTCGCCATCGCCTCGCTGACGCGGGCGCAGGATGCGATCACCTCGGGCCGGTTCAAGGCGGAAATCACCCCGGTCACGGTGGCAGGGCGCAAGGGCGACACGCTGATCGAGATCGACGAACAGCCCGGCAAGGCGAACCTGGACAAGATCCCGACCCTGCGGCCCGCCTTCCGCAAGGACGGCACGGTGACGGCTGCGAACAGCAGCAGCATCTCGGACGGGGCCGCCGCCATGGTGCTGATGCGCCGCAGCCAGGCCGAAGAGCTGGGCCTGACGCCCCGCGCCGTCATCGTCGGCCACGCAACCTTTGCGGACAAGCCGAACCTGTTTCCCACGGCCCCCATCGGCGCGATGAAGCGGCTGGCCGACCGCACCGGCTGGGCGCTGTCCGACATCGACCTGTTCGAGGTGAACGAGGCTTTCGCCGTCGTCGCCATGGCCGCGATGCGCGATCTGAACCTGCCGCATGACAAGGTGAACATCCACGGCGGCGCCTGCGCGCTTGGCCACCCGATCGGCGCATCGGGCGCGCGGGTCATGGTCACGTTGCTGGCGGCGCTGGAAAGCCACGGGCTGAAACGCGGCATGGCATCTTTGTGCATCGGCGGCGGCGAGGCCACGGCCGTCGCCATCGAACGGGTGTCGTGATGCTGCTGACCGAGGAACAGGAACAGATCCGCGACGCCGCCCGCGATTTTGCGCAAGGCGTGCTGGCCCCCGGCGCCGCTGGGCGCGACCGCGACCACACCTTTCCGCGCGACGAGTTGCGGCAGATGGGTGAGTTGGGTTTTCTTGGCATGGTCGTGCCCGAGGAATACGGCGGCTCCGCCACCGGCACCGTCGCCTATGCGCTGGCGCTTGAGGAAATCGCGGCGGTTGAGGGCGCAACCTCGACCATCATGTCGGTCCACAGCTCGGTCGGCTGCGCGCCGATCCTGCGCTTCGGGACCGAGGATCAAAAGGCGCGGTTCCTGCCGAAGATGGCATCGGGCGAATGGATCGGCGGCTTTGCCCTGACCGAACCGCAGGCCGGGTCCGATGCGTCGCATCTGAAAACGCGCGCGGTGCGGGATGGCGATCATTACGTCATCAACGGCGCCAAGCAGTTCATCACCTCGGGCCAGAACGGCCACGTCATCAACATTTTCGCCGTCACCGATCCGGCGGCGGGCAAAAAGGGCATCAGCGCCTTTATCGTGCCGACCGATACCCCCGGCTATCAGGTGGTCAGCGTCGAACACAAGCTGGGCCAGCACGCATCCGACACCTGCGCCCTAGCGTTCACGGACATGCGCGTGCCCGTGGAAAACCGCCTGGGCGCGGAAGGTGAGGGCTACAAGATCGCCCTGGCCAATCTTGAGGGCGGGCGGATCGGCATTGCCGCGCAGGCCGTCGGCATGGCGCGCGGCGCGTTCGAGGCAGCGCAGGCCTATGCGCGCGAGCGTGTGACCTTTGGCAAGCCGATTGCCGATCATCAGGCCATCAGCTTCAAGCTGGCCGATATGGCCACGCAGATCGCCGCCGCGCGCCACATGGTCCTGCACGCCGCCGCCCTGCGCGAGGCGGGCCAGCCCTGCCTGACCGAGGCGTCGATGGCCAAGCTGTTTGCATCGGAAATGGCCGAAAAGGTCTGTTCGGCAGCCATCCAGATCCATGGCGGTTATGGCTATCTGGCTGATTATCCGGTGGAACGCATCTACCGCGATGTGCGCGTCTGCCAGATCTATGAAGGCACCAGCGAGGTGCAGCGCCTCGTCATCGCCCGCAGCCTGTAAGGGCTTGCCTGCCCGGCGGCGATCCCCGATCCTGCCGGGCATGACCGCCCCCTGCATGACCGACGCCCTTATGTGCCTGACGCTGGATGATCGCCCGGTGGCCAACTGGCTGGCTGCCGCCCCGATCATGGCCGCCCATGGCGCGCGCGTTACCTTTTGCGTCCATGCCCTTCATCAGGCGACGCCGGATGAACTGGCGGGCCTGCACGCGCTGCAGGACATGGGCCATGAGATCGCCTGCCATTCGCGCAGCCATGCCAACCCGGTCGATCACGCCAAGGCCCATGGCTGGCCCCGCTATCTGGCGGATGAGGTCGATGCCGATCAGGCCGATCACCGCGCGGCTGGCTTTCCTGCGACCGGCTGGGCCAGCCCGTTTCACGCCTGCCCGCCGCGTCTGCGCGCCGCGCTTGCCACGCGGTTTCGCGGTGTGCGGGCGCGCGGGCCGCTGGCGTCCGGTGCCGATAACGCGGTGATTGACGCGCGGCTGAAACCCGTGGATGGCGTGGCCGATTGCCTGGGCAGCTTCGACTGCCAGCATCCCCGGTTCGCCGGTTGGGATTGGACCGCGTATTTGCTGGACCGGCTGGCCGCGCAGGGCGGGGTCGGCGTCTTCGCGGGCCACGACATCCGCGCCAACGGTCGCCCCGGCTTCTGGGCCACGCCTGCCGATCTGGACCGGCTGCTAAGTATGGCCAGCGAACGCGGCATCGGCTTTTGCACCCTGTCGCAGATCAGCCCAGCAGATCGCGCCTGATCCGGTCGAACAACGCCACACCGACCGGGATCAGGTCGTCGGGGAAGTCGTAATCGGGATTGTGCAGCATCGCGTGTTCCACCCCCGCGCCCAGCAGCACCATCGCCGACTTCGCCACGCTGCCAAAGCGGCCGAAATCCTCGGACGCGCGCATCGGCAGGCCCTGCCCATCGTGGGGGATCGACAGCGCCTCCAGCGCGCGCACCATCACCGCCGTTGCCTGCGCATCATTGGTGCAGGCGGCGAAATCATCGTGGCGGGTGATCTCGACCGCCAGCCCGTCGCGCGCCGCCTCGGTCCGGATCAGCGCAGTGGCCCCGGCCATCAGATCGGCCATGTCGGCATCGATCAGCGCGCGCAGGGTCACGCGGATCTCGCCCTGACCCGGTGCGACGCCAAAGGTCGGCTCGCCCACTGCCAGATGGGTGATCGTCGCCAACCGGTAGCCCGGCACCACCGCCCCGCCCGGCCCAAGCGCCTGCAAGCCCGCCACCAGCCGCGCGATGGCGGGGGCGGGGGACAGCCCGGCCTCGGGCGCGCTGGCGTGCGAGGTCTTGCCGGTCAGCACCGCGCGCAACCCGCAACTGGCGCAGTTCGCCGGGCCAGCGGCCAGACCGACATGACCCAGCGGCAGGCCGGGCATGTTGTGGATGGCAAAGGCCCAATCGGGGCGCAGCGCGGCAAAGGTCGGGTCGGCCAGAACGGCGGCGGCACCCGCGCCGTCCTCCTCGGACGGCTGGAACAGCAGGATGACGCGGCCGCGCGCGGGCGGCTGGCGCGCGATCAGCCGCCCCAGCCCCATCAGCATCGCCATATGCCCGTCATGGCCGCACATATGGCCGCGACCCGGGGTCAGCGACCGATGCGGCAGATCGGCGATTTCATGGATCGGCAGGCCATCCAGCTCGGCCCGGAACATGACGGTGGGGCCGGGGGCCGCGCCCTTGAACACCGCGGCGACGCCATGCCCGCCAAGGTCGGTCACCACCGCCGCACCGGGCAGCGCGGCCAAGGCCTGCACCACCCGCGCCGCCGTCGCGCCCTCATCCCCCGACAGGTCGGGGTGGCGGTGCAGATCGCGCCGCCATGCGGTCAGTTCGACAAGATCGGCATTGCTCAGCATCTTTGGCCCCCACTGGCTGCCCGCCCTCTCTAGCGCCTTTGCCGCCGCTATACGCCCCCTGCGGGCGAAATGCCGGGGGTTTGCAACAAAAGAACGGCCCGCACCGGCGGATCACGGCTTGCCCCCCGGCCCCTGCCATCCGACAATCGTCGTATCCGACCACGGCCCGACCCTTGGCCCCACCCGCATGAAGGAGTGCCCATGACCGTATCTTTCCGCGATTCCGTCGACCTGATGTTTCGCCACGCCGCCGAGATTCTGGCGCTGCCACAAGGGCTTGAGGAAAAGATCCGGGTCTGCAACTCGACCTATGTGGTGCGGTTCGGCGTGCGGCTGCGCGGCGAGATCCACACCTTTACCGGCTATCGCAGCGTGCATTCCGAACATCAGGAACCGGTCAAGGGCGGCATCCGCTATGCGCTGGACGTCAACCAGGACGAGGTTGAGGCCCTGGCCGCGCTGATGACCTATAAATGCGCCCTGGTGCAACTGCCCTTCGGTGGCTCGAAAGGCGGCCTGTGCATTGACCCCCGCGCCTGGTCCGAGGAGGAACTGGAGCGCATCACCCGCCGCTTTACCTATGAACTGGCCAAGCGCGGCCTGATCAGCCCCAGCCAGAACGTGCCCGCCCCCGACATGGGCACATCGGAACGCGAAATGGCCTGGATGGCCGACCAGTATTCGCGGATGTTCACCACCGACATCAACGCGAACGCCTGTGTCACCGGCAAGCCGCTGACCGCAGGGGGCATCGTCGGCCGGGTCGAGGCGACGGGGCGCGGCGTGCAATATGTGCTGCGCGCCTTCTTCCGCCACCCCGAGGACGTCGCCCGCGCCAACCTGTCCGGCGATCTTGAGGGCAAGCGCGTCATCGTGCAGGGCCTGGGCAATGTCGGCAGCCACGCCGCGCGCTTCCTGTCCGAGGAGGACGGCGCCAAGGTGATCTCGGTCATCGAACGCGACGGCGCGATCAGCAATCCGGACGGGTTGGACATCGCGGCGCTGATCGATCACCTGCGCCGCACCGGCGGGGTCGAGGGCTTCCCCGGCGGCAGCTTCGATCCCAACCGCGCAGGCGCGATGGAACAGGATTGCGACATCCTGATCCCCGCCGCGCTGGAGGGCGCGATCCACGAAGGCAATGCCGGAAACATCAAGGCCAGGCTGATCGTCGAGGCTGCGAACGGCCCGGTCACCGCCGGTGCCGATGCGATCCTGCGCGAGCGCGGCGTGGTCATCATCCCCGATCTTTACGCCAATGCGGGCGGCGTGACCGTCAGCTATTTCGAATGGGTCAAGAACCTGTCGCACATCCCCTTTGGCCGGATGCAGCGCCGGCATGAGGAAGCCCGCAACCGTCTGCTGGTCGAAGAACTGGAACGGCTGTCCAGCGACAAGGGCCTTGGCTGGGAATTGTCCAAGGACTTCAAGGCCGAATACCTGCGCGGCGCGGATGAGCTGGAACTGGTCCGGTCCGGTCTGGACGACACGATGCGCGCCGCCTATGCCGAAATGCGGGTGCGGTGGCATGACGATCCGCGCGTGACCGACCTGCGCACCGCCGCCTATTGCATCGCGGTCGAACGCATCGCCTCGGCCTATCGGTCCAAAGGGCTGTAGCGCGGCGCGACCTGTGACCGATCCGCCCCGGCCCCGCGCGCAATGATCGGCACGGGGTTGCGGGGCGGATGCGGCGCGGTCACATTCCGCGGATGATCCTGAACCTTGCCAAAACCGTCTGGGGCTTTCTGTGGGCGATGTCCGAACGGATGCATCGCACCCATCTGGGCCTGATCTCGGCCGGTGTCGCCTTTTACGCGATGTTTGCCGTGTTTCCGGGGCTGGCCGCGATCATCTCGCTTTGGGGGTTGGTGGCGGATCCTTCGGTGATCTTCACCTATGTCAATGTGACCGACCAGTTCATCCCCGATGCCGCCAATGCGTTGATCTATGAACAGATCGTGGCGCTGGTGAACCACGGGCGCACGCGGCTGGGCTGGGCCTCGCTGGTGTCGATCCTGATTGCCACGCTGGCGGCGCGCGCCGGGGTGGATGCGCTGGTTCGGGGGCTGAACGCCATCCACAACACCCGCGCCCAGACCGGGATCTGGCGGTATCTGCTGGGCTATATCTTGACGCTGACGCTGGTCGGCGTGGTGCTGGTGGGGCTGCTGACGGTGGTGGTGGTGCCGCTGATCTTCAACTTTGTCGAACTGGGGCGGGCCGAGGGCTGGCTGCTGACCGCCCTGCCTTGGGCCGGTATCTTCATCATCGTGCTGGTGACGATCGGCATTCTTTACCGCTATAGCCCCAATGTCGATGGTCAGCGCCCGCCGTTCCTGTCGGCGGGGGCGCTGCTGGCGGCGCTTTTGTGGGCGGCGGCCTCGGTCGGGTTTTCGATCTATCTGGGCAGTTTCAACAGCTATGACCGGATCTATGGGTCGATCGGGGCGGTGATCGCGCTGCTGACCTGGTTCTATCTGGGGGCCTATTCGGTGCTGCTGGGGGCGCTGTTCAACGTCGAGCTGCGCCGCCACAGGGCGATTGCGGCGCGCCGCCAGCAGATGCGCACCGGCCAGCCCGCCGATCAGGACACCCAGCAGGAACTGGTCGAGACCGCGCTGCCCCCCGATCCCGACCGACCCGGCAGCGGCGGCCTTTAGCCGCGGTCGGTCAGCGCCGCGATCAGCGCCGCCCGTGCCAACGACAGCGCGCCGCCATTGTCGATGATCGTGACCGGCAGGCCCGGCGGGATCGCGGCCTCCGCATCGGGCGGGCTGACGCCGGGGCGGGTGACATGCAGCACCGTCAGGTTCGGAAAGCAGCGCGCCGCAGCCGCCAGTTGCGCAAAGGGCAGCACCATCACCACATCGCGCCCCGCCGCCTGCGCCGTCAGCGCGTCCGCCGGAATGGCGCAGGGGTGACCGGCGTGGTCCCATTCCAGCGCGAATCCCCCGGCCCTGCGGCGGCGGTCGAACACATGCGGGGCCAGCACCTCACATTCCGGGCCGGGCGCGGGATCGGTGGTTTCCGTCACCACGATCCTGACGCCCGGCAGCCCGGCGGCGGCGGCGATCAGCGTGCCACTGCCGACGCCCGGCGCGCCGGTCAGCACAAAGGCCCGGCCCATCATCCGCCGATCACCATCAGATCGGCGGGGTTCAGGGTGATGTTGACCACCTCACCGATGCGGGGCGGCTCGGCGGTGCGGGTGTTGAACTGGTCAAAGGCCAGCGACACGCCCCCCAGATCAACCCGCACCCGCATCACGGATCCCAGGAAGTCGACATCCTCGACCGTGCCGCGCAAAGTGGTGGCGGCGGGGTCGTCGCCCAGCCGCACCATCTCGGGGCGCAGGCCCAGGCGGATGCGCCCGGCAGGCAGCGCCCGACCCAGGCTGACGCCCTGCGATCCCAGCCGCACCGTGCCGGTCGCGGGGTCCATCACATCGGCCTCAAAGCTGTTCAGCGTGCCGACGAAGCTTGCAACAAAGGGCGTGGCAGGGCGGTTATACACCTGAAATGGCGTTCCGACCTGATCGGCGATGCCGTCATGCATGACCACGATGCGGTCGGAAATCGACAGGGCTTCCTCTTGGTCGTGGGTCACGAAGATGGTGGTGATGCCCAGCTTTTGCTGGATCGCCCGGATTTCACGCCGCAGGTTGATGCGGATCTTGGCATCCAGCGCCGACAAGGGTTCGTCCAGCAGCAGAACCTGCGGGCTGGGGGCCAGGGCGCGGGCAAGCGCCACGCGCTGTTGCTGGCCGCCCGACAGTTGGAACGGATAGCGGTCGCCCAGATGCGGAAGGCCGATCAGGTCCAGCATTTCGGCCACACGCTCCTTGATCTGACCGGCGGGGGTGCGCTTGACCTTCAGGCCAAAGCCCACGTTCTGCGCCACGGTCAGGTTGGGAAACAGCGCATAGGCCTGAAACACCATGCCGATGTTCCGCTGGTTCGGACGCAGCCGCACCACATCCTGCCCGCCGATCACGATGCGGCCGGAATCGGGGCTTTCAAAGCCCGCGACCATGCGCAGCACCGTGGTCTTGCCGCAGCCCGAGGGCCCAAGCAGGCTGACGAACTCACCCTTGTCGATGGGCAGGGTGAAATCCTTGACCACGCGGTTCGCGCCAAAGGACTTTTCCAGGTTTTGCAGATCAAGAAAGGCCATCAGCGCAGCGCCTTTGTATGTTTGGACAGACGGGAAAACAGTTGGATCAGCCCCATGCAGACCCAGGTGATGCCAAAGGCGATGACGGCAAGCGCCGCAGGCTCATAGGCCTTGTTCGACCCGATCAGCACCATATAGGGGCCAAGCGCGGGCCGGTTCAGCAGCGCCGCCATGACATATTCGCCGATCACGATGGCAAAGGTCAGGAACGCGCCCGACAGCACCGCCATCAGGATATTGGGGATCACCAGCCGCAGGATGATGGTGAACCAGCCCGCCCCCAGGGATTGCGCGGCCTCGGTCAGGGTGGCGATGTCGATGGTGCGCAGCCCGGTGTCGATGGCGCGATACAGATAGGGCAAAGCCAGCGTCGTATAGCCGAGCATCAGCAGGATGTTGGTGCCCGTCGCACTGCCCGTCAGCGGCAGGAAGGACGAGGTGTTGTAAAGCCGGATATAGCCGAAGACGATGACGATGGGCGGGATCACCAGCGGCAGCAGGGTCACGAACTCGACCCAGGGGCGCAGGCGCGGCAGCTTCAGCCGAACCCAGAACGCGGTCGGCGCGACCAGTGCCACGCCGAACACGATCGTCACCAGCGCCATCATCAGCGAATAGCCGAAGGTCGCCTGAAACTGCGGGTCGCCCAGCACGCTGCGATAGGCGTCAAAGGAATACTCCCCGCGCCGCGCCCGCAGCGAGAACTCGAACATGCCGATCAGCGGCAGGAAGAAGAACAGAAGACCCAGGACGAACCCGGCCCATGACCAAAGCCGCGTCATTTCAGCCACCTTTCGGACCGGGTGCGGAACCAGATATAGATGGCATTGGCGATGCCGGTCAGCAGGATCATGCCAAAGGCGATGGCATAGCCCAGATGCGGGTCTTGCAGCACATCGCCACGGATCTGCGCGAACAGGATGATCGGCACGATGGACAGCGACGATCCGGTCAGTGCCATGGCCGTGGCCACCGCGCCAAAGGCATTGGCAAACAGCAGCGCGAATGTCCCCAGAAGCGAGGGCCACAGCACCGGCAGCGCCACCATGCGCCAGTATTGCGCACCGCTAGCCCCCAGGCTTTCGGCGGCCTCGCGCCAGTCGCGCTTCAGCCCGTCCAGCGCGGGGGCGACGATCAGCACCATCAGCGGGATCTGGAAATAAAGATAGGCCAGCACCAGCCCGGTAAAGCTGATGATGTTGAACCCGGTCGCCATCAGGTTGATGCCGAACACGTCGCGCAGCAGCACGGTGACAAAGCCCAGCCGGCCCAGGGTGGCGATGAAGGCAAAGGCCAGCGGCACCCCGGCAAAGTTCGACGCGACCCCGGAGAATGTCATCGTCGCCTCGCGCAGGCCCTTGGGCAGGCCGCCGCGCGTGACCGCCGCCGCCAGCAGGAAGCCGCCAAGGCAGCCGATCGCGGCGGTGATCAGCGACAGTTTGATCGACAGCCAGAACGGCCGCATGATCGTCGGCTGAAACAGGTTCTGGATATTGGCCAGGGTAAAGCCGCCATCGGGGCCGCGAAACGCGCCAATCACGATGTGGATCGTCGGCAGGATCAGGAACAGCGCCGCAAAGGCGGCAAAGGGCACGATCCCCAACCAGGTCAGGGGCATCGGTCCCCGCCTGCGAGCGGGGTGGGCTGTGGGTTGGGACATGCTACGCACCAAAAGGGCCGGCCCCGCGACAGGCGCGGGACCGGCGGGTCGGATTATTCGGCGAACTTGGCGCCGACGACGGCATCCCAGCGTTCGGACACAACGGCCTTGTTGGCCTCTTGCTGTTCGACGCTCGGGAAGACGGCACGGGCGTAGCCCTCGGCCGGGGGCAGCTTGTCCAGCAGATCCTGCGGCACCTTGCCGGCCTCGACCATCTTGTTGAACCGCGCCGGGTGGCAGTAGCCGGCCAGCCAGCCAAGCTGACCTTCGTCGGAATACAGGTATTCCATCCACAGTTTCGCGGCGTTCGGATGCGGCGCATAGGCCGAGATCGCCTGCACATAGACGCCCGCTAGGCTGTTTTCGCCCGCCGGAATGATGACATCCATCGGCGGGTTGCCGTTCAGTCCGTCGCGCCAGGACAGCAGGTTATAGTCCCAGGCGGCGACGATCGGGGTTTGCCCCTGCGCGATGGTGCCAGCCTTGGCGGTGACCGGAACAAAGTTCCCGGCGGTGTTCACCTCGGCCATGAACTCCAGCCCTTTTTCGCCGGATTCGGCACCCGGCGCGCCGCCACGGGCCATGCCCATCGCCATGATCGCCAGAATCGCCTGGTTCGAGGCGCGCGGATCCCCGGTCAGCGCAAAGGATTGCGCGTATTCCGGCTTCAGCAGGTCTTCCCAGCTGGTCGGCGGGTTCTGCACCAGGTCGCGGTTGATGCCAAGCGCCATGACGCCATAGTAATCGGCATACCAATAGCCATCGGCATCCTTCACTTCGTCCGGGATCTCGTCCCAAGTCGAAACCTTGTAGGGCTGGATCAGCCCTTCGTCCTTGGCCTGCGGACCGAAGGCAAGGCCCACGTCGATGACATCGGGGGCCTGCGGGCCGGTGTTGCCCTTGTTGGCGCGCACCGCCTCCAGCTCATCGGCCGAGCTGGCGTCGGGGTTCAGCTCATTGACCTTGATTTCGGGGTATTTGGCCTTGAAGCCCTCGATCACCTTGCCATAGCCGCACCAGTCATGCGGCAAAGCGATGGTGGTCAGCATCCCTTCGGCCTTGGCCGCGGCCTCCAGCGTGGCGAGGTCGTCGGCCTGCGCGAGCGTGGTGGTGGCCAGCAGCGCCGCGGCGCCGGTCAGCCAAAGCGTCGATTTGATCGTCATCGGAAACTCCTGTTGGGTTGGCCCGCAGGCGGGCGCAACCGTGCCCTAGGCCGTGGCTGTAAACCTTATGTGACGGTCGTCGGACATTTCCGTGACCATTGCCGCAGTTTTGTGACAAAGCGGGCGTTGCGCAAGCACCGTTTGCAAAGCCGCAAGCGGGGCGTGAAAAGATCCTTGCGTGAGACGCCCGGAACGTCGCTGGCGCGGCGGGCGGGCTTCTGAAAGACTGCGGCAAGCCGATGAAAGGACATCCGCATGACCGACGCCTTTACCGCCCCTGGCCGCTTCTGGCGCGGCAACCTGCACACCCATTCCGACCGGTCCGATGGCGCGCTGCCCCCGGCCGAGGTCTGCCGTCGCTATGCCGCGCAGGGCTACGACTTCATCGCGCTGACCGATCATTTCGTCGGGCTGTGGGGCTATCCGCTGGTCGATACGCGGCCGTTTCGGACGCCGGATTTCACCACGATCCTGGGCGCCGAGCTGCACTCCGGCGCGATGGCGAATGGTGAGCTGTGGCACATCCTGGCGGTCGGCCTGCCGCTGGATTTCGCGCCCTCGAACAGCCCGCATTTCGTGCCGGTGGGGGATCAGGAAACCGCCGCCCAGATCGCGCAGCGTGCCGTCGATGCCGGGGCATTCGTGGCGATTGCCCATCCGCAATGGTCCGGCCTGACGCTGGCTGACGCGCAGGCCGTCACCGCCGCCCACGCGGTCGAGGTCTATAACCACGGCTGCGCCATCGGCGCCGACCGGGCCGATGGCTTTGCCATTGCCGACCTGCTGCTGACCCAGGGCCGCCGCCTGTCGCTGATCGCCACCGATGACGCGCATTTCACCGAGCCGGACCATTTCGGCGGCTGGGTGATGGTGAAGGCCACCGAAAACACGCCCGAGGCGCTGCTGGCCGCGTTGAAGGCCGGGCAGTTCTATTCCAGCCAAGGCCCAGAGTTGCGCGGCATCACCGTCAGCCGCGATCTGGTCACGGTGCGCGCCTCGGCTGTGGAAACGGTGATCGTGCAGGGCGCGGGCACCGGCGCGGTGGCGGTGCATGGCCCGTCGATGACCGAGGCCCGCGTCAAGATCGCCCGGCTAGGCGACAGCCCCTGGCTGCGGGTCACGGTGATCGACGCGGCGGGGCGGCGGGCCTGGTCGAACCCGATCTGGCGCGACGACATCGCGGCATGAAAATGGGGCCGGCATGAAAATGGGGCGCGGTTTCCCGCGCCCCGTTACTGGTCAACAAGCCAAAATGATCAGCGATGCCCCGGAAGGTCAAATCGGTCGGCATCCATAACCTTGGTCCAGGCGCGGGCGAAGTCGCGGGCAAAGCGCCCGGCTGCATCCGCCCCTGCATAAACCTCGGCGATGGCGCGAAGTTCCGAATTCGCACCAAATGCCAGATCGACGCGGGTGGCGGTCCACTTCGCCGCACCCGTCGACCGGTCGCGGCCGGTAAAGGTCTGCGCGGCCTCGTCATCGGGCGTCCATTCGGTGCGCATGTCCAGCAGGTTGACGAAAAAGTCCGGCGTCAACTGGCCCACGCGATCGGTCAGCACGCCATGCGCCGAGCCGCCGTGATTGGCGCCCAGAACCCGCAGACCGGCGACCAGCACCGACATTTCCGGCGCCGACAACCGCAGCAGTTGCGCGCGGTCGACCATCAGATGTTCGGCCGGCACCGCGAAGGGCTTTTCCAGATAGTTGCGGAAGGCATCGGCGCGCGGTTCCATCACGTCGAAACTGTCCACATCGGTCTGGGCCTGGCTGGCATCGGTGCGGCCCGGCGTGAAGTCGACCGTCACCTCGTGACCGGCGGCACGGGCCGCGGCCTCGACGGCGGCGGTGCCGCCCAGCACGATCAGATCGGCGATCGACACCTTCTTGCCGCCCGCAGCCCGGCTGTCGAAGTCGCGCTTGACCTCATCCAGCACGGCCAGGACGCGCGACAGTTGCGCGGGCTGGTTGACGGCCCAATCCTTTTGCGGCGCCAGCCGGATGCGCGCGCCATTCGCGCCACCGCGGTAATCCGACCCGCGGAAGGTCGAGGCCGAGGCCCAGGCGGTCTGGATCAGGTCAGCCGGGGTCAGCCCGCAATCCAGCAGCCGCGCTTTCAGGTTGGCGATGTCGCCCGCATCGATGAGCGGGTGATCGACCGGCGGCACCGGATCCTGCCAGATCAGATCTTCCGCCGGAACGTCCGGCCCCTTGTAGCGCGACTTCGGCCCCATGTCGCGGTGGGTCAGCTTGAACCAGGCGCGGGCAAAGGCGTCGCGGAACGCTGCGGGATCCTGATGGAACCGCTGCGAGATCGGCCCATAGATCGGGTCGAAACGCATCGCCATGTCGGCATCGGTCATCATCGGCATCGCCTTGCGCGAGGCGTCATGCGCATTCGGCGGCATGTCCTGTTCGGCGATCTGCTTGGGCGCCCATTGCTTCGCCCCGGCAGGCGAGGTCACGACCTCCCATTCATGGCCGAACAGCATGTCGAAAAAGCCCATGTCCCAACGGATCGGATCGGTGGTCCAGGCGCCTTCCAGGCCGCTGGTGATGGCGTCGATGCCCTTGCCGGTGCCATGGCTGGATTTCCAGCCAAAGCCCATCTGCTCCAGCCCGGCGGCCTCGGGTTCGCGGCCCACCAATGCGGCATCGCCCGCGCCGTGGCATTTGCCGAAGGTGTGGCCGCCAGCGGTCAGGGCCACGGTTTCCTCGTCATTCATGCCCATGCGGGCAAAGGTTTCGCGCACGGCCTGGCCCGACTTGATCGGATCGGGGGTGCCGTCCACGCCCTCGGGGTTGACGTAGATCAGGCCCATCTGCACGGCGGCCAGCGGGCGCTCCATCTCGTCGCCGGTGGCGAAACGGTTTTCGCCCAGCATGTGCGTTTCGGTGCCCCAATAGATGTCCTCTTGCGGGGCATAGGTATCGGCGCGGCCGCCGCCGAAGCCGAAGTTCGGACCGCCCATCGATTCGATGGCAACGTGACCGGCCAGGATGATCAGATCCGACCAGGACAGCGCGTCACCGTATTTCTGCTTGATCGGCCACAGCAGACGGCGCGCCTTGTCCAGGTTGCCGTTGTCCGGCCACGAGTTCAGCGGCGCGAACCGTTGGCCACCGGTGCCACCACCACCACGCCCGTCGGCGGTGCGATAGGTGCCGGCGCTGTGCCAGGACATGCGGATGAACAGCCCGCCGTAATGGCCATAGTCAGCCGGCCACCAATCCTGGCTGTCGGTCATCAGCTTGTGCAGGTCGGCCTTGACGGCGGCCAGGTCCAGCCCCTCGAAGGCTTTCGCATAATCGAAATCGCCGCCCTGCGGATTCGCGGCGGGGTTGCCCTGATGCAGGATGTGCAGCCGCAGCCGGTTCGGCCACCAGTCGCGGTTGGTCTGGCCCATCAGGGTCTTCAGATCGCCTTCATTCGGCTTGGGGCTGTGGTGCATCACCGGGCATCCGCCCGTGGTGTTGTGCGTCATTGCGTCCTCCGCGATTGGTTCATTATGGGTCAGGCGCGGCCATGGCCCAATGGCCTGGCGCCCGCGCCGGTCATCTTCTCAAGACGCAATTTAGGGGCAAAGCTCCATAAGCGGAAATTGTATCTTTCAATCGTTGTGATAAGATTGCGTTATGACACAGATCACCCTTCGGCAGTTGCGCTATGTCGTAGCCCTGGCCCGTCACGGCCATTTCGGACGCGCGGCGCAGGATTGCGCCGTGACCCAGCCCGCCCTGTCCACCCAGATCCGCGAGATCGAGACGACGCTGGGCGGCCCGCTGTTTGATCGCAACGCCCGGCAGGTCACGCCGACCGCGCTTGGCGAGCAGGTGATCGCCCGCGCACGTGCCGTGCTGCGGCAGGTCGACGACATCACCGATCTGGGGCGGATCGGCACCAGCGGGCATCTGCACCGGCTGCGGATGGGGGTGATCCCGACCGTCGCGCCCTATCTGCTGCCGCAGGTGATGGCCGATCTGGCCGCCGCCTTTCCCGATCTAGACATGACCGTGCGCGAGACGGTGACCCCGAACCTTTTGGCCGACCTGGCCGAGGGGCGGCTGGACACGGCCATCATCGCCCTGCCCGCCTCGGAACCCGCATTGGAGGAGGTCGAGCTGTTCACCGAATCCTTTGTCCTGATCCGCCCGCTGACCGAGGCCGGAGGGCCGATTCCCAGCCCCCGCAACCTGCGCCAGATGCGCCTTCTGCTGCTGGAGGAAGGCCACTGCTTCCGCGATCAGGCGCTGTCATTTTGCCAGATGCAGCCCGACAGCCCGCGTGAGATGCTGGACGGGTCGTCGCTGACCACGCTGGTGCAGATGGTCGCGGCGGGCATGGGGGTGACGCTGATCCCCGACATGGCGGTGCCGGTCGAAACCCGGCTGGCCCGCGTCGACGTGGGCCGCTTTCCGGCCCCAGAACCGGCGCGGCGGATCGGCATGGTCTGGCGGCGCGGCAGCCCGCTGCGCGACGGGCTGATGCGGGTTGCCGATCATGTGGGCCGCGCCGCCCGCCGGGGGGACGGCGCACAGCCGCACCCGTGACGGCGACAGGGCCTTCCATCTGCATCGCCGCCTGATCGACGCCTGCGGTGAACCCGTTTCGCGGTCAGTCCGCCCCGCCGAACCGCCAGCGGCCCGCGCCCAGTGCCGGGGCGGCGCGGTCGGTGGTCAGGGGGCTGCGCGACAGGCGGATGGGCGTGCGCAGACCCGCGATCCCCTCGGGCGCGATGCGCAGGTCGCGGGCGGCGATCTGCGGCTCGGCCAAGGCCTCGGCCACGGTGTTGATCGGGCCACCGGGCACGCCCGCGCCCTCCAGCGCGGCGATCAGGTCGGCGCGGGGGCGCGCGGCGGTGGCGGCGGCGATGGCCGCGCACAAGCGCCCGCGATGCGCGACACGGGCGGCGTTGCTGGCATAGGCGGGGTCATCGGCCAGCCCGGCCAGCCCCAGCACCCGGCACAGCGCGGCGAATTGCCGGTCATTGCCGCAGGCGATGATCAGATGGCCATCAGAGGCCGGAAACACCTGATAGGGCACGATATTGGGATGCGCATTGCCCAGCCGGGTCGGCACCAGCCCGCCCAGCAGGTGATTGGTCGCCTGATTGGCCAGCACCGCCACGCCACTGTCCAGCAGCGACAGATCGACCTGCTGACCCAGCCCCGACCGCGCGCGTTCCGCCAGGGCCGCCTGCACCGCGATCACCCCGTAAAGCCCAGTGAAAATGTCGATCCAGGCCACGCCGACCTTTTGCGGCTCGCCCCCCGGATCACCGGTCAGGTCCATGATCCCCGACATGCCCTGGATCAGGAAATCATAGCCCGGCTGGCGGGCGCGCGGCCCGTCCTGCCCGAAGCCTGTGACCGAGGCATAGACCAGCCCCGGATTGGCCTGCGACAGGCTGGCATAATCCAGCCCGAACCGCGCCAGCCCGCCGACCTTGAAGTTCTCGATCAGTACATCGGCATCGGCGATCAGCGCCTTCAGCCGCGCCAGATCGCCCGGATCGGCAAAGTCGCAGATGACCGAGGTCTTGCCCCGGTTCGCCGCATGGAAATAGGCGGCGACGGTTTCCGTGCTGCCATCCGGGCGCGGCCTTTCGATGAAGGGCGGACCCCAGCGGCGGGTGTCATCGCCCTCGGGCGCTTCGACCTTGATGACCTCGGCGCCCAGATCGGCCAGCGTCTGACCGATCCAGGGGCCTGCCAGAATCCGGGCCAGTTCGACGACCTTCAGCCCCGCCAGCGGCGCGGTCATGCGAAGGCCTGAAGCCCGGTGATCGCCCGCCCCAGGATCAGGGCGTGAACGTCATGCGTGCCCTCATAGGTGTTCACGGTCTCCAGGTTCGCGGCGTGGCGCATCACCTGATAGTCGATCTGGATGCCGTTGCCGCCGTGCATGTCGCGCGCCTGACGGGCGATCTCCAGCGCCTTGCCGCAGTTGTTGCGCTTGACGATAGAGATCATCTCGGGCGCGAAACGGCCTTCGTCGAACAGCCGCCCGACGCGCAGGCTGGCTTGCAGGCCAAGCGCGATGTCGGTCTGCATGTTGGCCAGTTTCAGCTGGAAAAGCTGCGTGGCGGCCAGCGGTCGGTTGAACTGCTTGCGGTCCAACCCGTATTGGCGCGCGCGGTGGAAGCAATCCTCGGCGGCGCCCATGGCCCCCCAGGAAATGCCGTAGCGCGCCCGGTTCAGACAGCCGAACGGCCCGCCCATGCCCTGAATGCCGGGAAGGATCGCGTCCTCGGGAACCTCGACGTTATCCATCACGATCTCGCCGGTGATGCTGGCGCGCAAGGACAGCTTGCCGCCGATCTTGGGCGCGCTCAGCCCTTTCATGCCCTTGTCCAGCACAAAGCCGCAGACCTTGCCGCCATGCGCCTCGGATTTGGCCCAGACCACGAACACATCGGCAATCGGCGCGTTCGAGATCCACATTTTCGACCCGTTCAGCACATAGCCGCCGGCGGTCTTTTTCGCCGTGGTCTTCATGCCTGCCGGGTCGGACCCGGCATCCGGTTCGGTCAGGCCGAAGCAGCCGATGTATTCGCCCGAGGCCAGTTTCGGCAGGTATTTCCGGCGCTGTTCGTCGCTGCCATAGGCGTGGATCGGGAACATCACCAGGCTGGATTGCACCGACATCATGCTGCGATAGCCGCTGTCCACCCGCTCGATCTCGCGCGCGACAAGGCCGTAGCTGACGTAACCCGCACCGGCGGCGCCGTATTCCTCGGGGATGGTGACGCCCAGCAGACCGGCGGCGCCCATCTGCCGGAACAGGTCGGGGTCGGTGACTTCGTTCAGGTAATCGCCCGAGACGCGCGGGGCCAGCACCTCGGCGGCAAAGGCGGCGGCGCTGTCGCGGATCAGGCGCTCTTCCTCGGACAACTGGTCGTCCAGCAGGAAGGGATCGTCCCAGTTGAAGCTTTCACCCTTGTGTGACGTCGTGGCCATGCCGGTTCCCCCATGATGCGTTTGGGCCATGTAATCATGTTGTGGGCACGGGAAAAGCAGATAATCTGACTGAAATCATGCAGGATATGCATATGCGACCGCGCCGCTTTCTGCCCAACATGCCGCTGCTGATCGCGTTCGAGGCGGTGCTGCGCGAAGGCACGGTCAGCGCGGCGGCGCAGGATCTGGGGCTGACGCAAAGCACCGTCAGCCGGCTGATCCAGACGCTTGAGGCGCAGTTGGGCGTCGCGCTGTTTTTGCGTCACCGCAAGCGCCTGACCCCGACCGAGGCCGCGCTGCGTTTCGGCACCGAGATCAGCGCGGCGCTGGACCTGATCCAGCGCGGCAGCCTGTCGCTGGTGGCCAATCCCGATGGCGGGCATCTGAATCTGGCGGTGCTGCCGACCTTTGGCACCCGCTGGCTGGCGCCGCGCCTGCCGGGGTTCCTGTCGGCGCATCCGGGTGTGTCGGTGAACCTCACCACGCGCTTTCACCGCTTCGGCTTTCAGACCGAACCCTTTGACGCGGTGATCTTTTTCGGCCAGCCCGACTGGGCCGATGCCGATCATCTGAAGCTGTTTTCCGAACGCATCACCGCCTGCGCCGCGCCGGATCTGCTGGCGCGCCAGCCGATTGCGGCGCCGTCCGATCTGGCCGGGCAGATGCTGTTCCAACTGCCCACGCGCCCCGGTGCCTGGGCTGACTGGTTCGCAGGTCAGGGGGCCACGCCGGTGGCGGCGCAGGGCATGGTGATGGATCAGTTCTCGATGGTCATTCAGGCCGCCATTGCCGGAATGGGGATCGCGCTGCTGCCCGATTACCTCGCCCGGATGGAGATCGCCGAGGGCCGCCTTGCCCCGGTGCTGCGCCCGGCGGTGCCGTCACGCGGGGCCTATTGGCTGGCCTGGCCACGGGCGCGCGGCGGGTTGAATGCGTTGCGCGCCTTTCGTGGCTGGCTGGCGCAGGCCGCCGGTGATCAAGAGGCCGCCGACCGCGCCAGAAACTCGGCCACAGCCTGACGCATCTGCGCGCCCGTTACCCCCGGCTGGGCCGCGCGTTCGGCCACCCGGTCCGCCAGCCCTGCCAGATCGGTGTGCCGGATCAGATGCTTGACCGGCCCGATCGAGGCCGGACGCATCGACAGCATCGGCACACCAAGCGCGGCCAGGGTCAGCGCCTCGATCGGGCGGCCCGCGTCCTCGCCGCAGAAGGACAGGCTGGTGCCATTGTCGCGGCAGCGCGCGATGATCTGGCGCAGCATCGCCAGATAACTGGGTTCCAGCATGTCATAGCGCCGCCGCACCCGTTCGTTTTCGCGGTCGGCGGCAAAGAAGAACTGTTTCAGGTCGTTGCCGCCGATCGACACGAAATCGCAGGACTGGAAAAAGCTGTCAGGCGCGAAGGCCATCGAAGGCGTCTCAATCATCGCGCCGATTTCCAGCCGTTCGGGCACGGCATGGCCCAGCCGGGCCTCGGCCTGCACCTCGTCCAGCAGCATCTGGCGGGCGGCGTCGAACTCGGCCGGGATGGCGACAAAGGGGAACATGACGCTCAGCGGCCCGCCCTCGGCGGCGCGGATCAGCGCCTGCAACTGCATCCGCAACACGCCGCGCTTGTCCAGCCCCACCCGGATCGCGCGCCAGCCCATCGCGGGGTTCGGCTCATCCTGGGGTTTCATATAGGGCAGCACCTTGTCGGACCCGATGTCCAGCGTGCGGAACACCACGCGCTTGCCATCGGCCGCTTTCAGAACCCGGCGATACAGCGCCGCCAGTTCACCCCGTCGCGGCACGCGCGAACGGGTCAGGAACTGCAATTCGGTGCGGAACAGCCCCACCCCCTCGGCCCCCGACCCGGCCAGCGAGGGCAGATCGGCCATCAGCCCGGCGTTCATCACCAGTGCCACCCGCTGCCCGTCAGCCGACACCGCCGGCAGGTCGCGCAGGCTGGCATAGCGTTTCAGCGCCTCGGCCTGCATGGCGATCTTGTCGCGGAAGGCGGCAGCCACGGCATCCTCGGGGCGCAGATGAACCACGCCCATGTCGCCGTCGACCAGAATCGGATTGCCGTTCAGCGCCTCGGCCACGATCCCCGCCGCATGGATCACCAGCGGGATCGACAGCGCCCGCGCCACCACCGCCGCGTGGCTGCCGACCGACCCTTCCTCAAGCACCACGCCGCGCAGCTTGCGGCCATATTCCAGCAGTTCCGCCGGGCCGATATTGCGCGCCACCAGCACCGGATTGTCGGGCATCGCGGCGCCGGTATCGGCCCCCTGCCCGGTCAGGATGCGCAGCAGCCGGTTCGCCAGATCGTCCAGATCGTGCAACCGGTCGCGCAGATAGGGGTCGGGCGATTGCTGCATCCGCGCGCGGGTCGAGGATTGTTCCTTCTCGACCGCCGCTTCCGCCGACAAGCCCAAGCCGATATCCTCGCACATGCGGCGCTGCCAGCTGCGCGAATGCGCCAGCATCTTGTAGGTTTCCAGGATGGTGCGGTTTTCGCCGCCATCGGTTTCGGCCAGCATCGCGTCGATCTGAACGCGCAGGGTCTCGATCCCGTCGATCAGGCGGCGGGTCTCGGCCTCGGGGTCGTCGGCGACGGGATTGGTGATGACCACGCGCGGCTCGTGCAGCCAGACCCGGCCTTCGGTCGCGCCCTCTTGCCCGGTCGCGCCGCGAAAGACCACCGGATAGGTATGCACGGCGGTGCTGCCATCGGTCAAGAAAGCGCCCAGTTCGGCCATTTCGGCCAGAACCATCGCCACGACCTCAAGCCCGTAGACCTCATCCTCGGAAAACTGGCGGGCGGTCTTGGACTGCACCACCAGAACCCCGGTCACCTCACCGATGCGCTGGATCGGGACGCCCAGGAAGGATGAATAAATCTCCTCCCCGGTTTCGGGCATGTAACGGAAGCCCTTTTCGGCGGGGGCATTCGCGGTGTTGATGGGCGTGGCGTGGCGGGCGACGCGGCCAACCAGCCCCTCGCCGATGCGCAGCCGGGTCTGGTGGACGGATTCGGGCTTCAGCCCCTCGGTCGCGCACAGTTCCAACGTATCGGCGTCGCGGAACAGATAGACCGAGCAGACCTCGGACTGCATGGAATCGGCGATCAGATCGGTGATCCGGTCCAGCCGATCCTGCCCCTTGCCGGGCATCGCCAGCGTATCGCGCAGCCGCCTTAGCAGTTTGCGGCTGTCGCTTTCGCTGCGCTCCGGCATCGGGTCAGGCCTCGTGTTGGGGCGCGCCCCGCGCGATCAGGACGCCTTTTCCAGTTCAAAGGCATCATGCAGGGCCTGCACGGCCAGTTCCATATATTTCCGGTCGATCAGCACCGAAATCTTGATCTCGGACGTGGCGATGACCTTGATGTTGATGTTTTCGGCAGCCAGTGCCTTGAACATCCGCGCGGCAACGCCCGCGTGCGACCGCATCCCGATGCCCACGACCGAGACCTTGGCCACATCGGTATCGACCACCAGATCGTCATAGGCGATCTGACCGGCGGCCTTGGCATCCTCCATCGCCTTCTTGGCGCGGGCGACCTGGTTGATCGGGCAAGAGAAGGTCATGTCGGTCACCGAACCGGGGTGATCGTCATAATCCTTTTCCGAAATGTTCTGCACGATCATGTCGACATTCACGCCCGCATCGGCCAGCGGCGCGAAGATGGCGGCGGAAATGCCGGGCCGGTCCTCGACCGTCACCAGGGTGATCTTGGCCTCGTCGCGCGAATAGGCGACGCCAGAAACGACTTTCGATTCCATGATTTCATCCTCGTCGCAGACCAAAGTGCCAGAATTTTCGTCGGTATCCTCAAAGGACGACAGCACCCGCAGCCGCACCTTGTAGCGCATCGCCAGTTCGACCGACCGGGTTTGCAGAACCTTGGCGCCCAGGCTGGCCAGTTCCAGCATTTCCTCGAACGCGATCTTGGACAGCTTGCGCGCCTTGCCGCTGATGCGCGGGTCGGTGGTATAGACGCCATCCACGTCGGTATAGATGTCGCAGCGTTCGGCGCCAAAGGCGGCGGCAAAGGCGACGGCGGTGGTGTCGGACCCGCCGCGGCCCAGGGTGGTGATGCGGTTGTCGGGCGCGATGCCCTGGAAACCGGCGACCACGGCGACCTTCATGCCCTCGGCGAACTTGGCGTCGATATTGGCGCGCGGAATGTCCACGAACCGCGCCGCGCCGTGCTGGGCGGTGGTCATGATCGGCACCTGCCAACCCTGCCACGACCGCGCCGGCACGCCCATTTCCTGAAGCGTCAGCGCCATCAGCCCGGCGGTCACATTCTCGCCGCTGCTGACCACTGCATCATATTCGCGCGCATCGAACAGGGGCGAGGTCTGTTCGACCCAGCCGACCAGCTCATTGGTCTTGCCCGACATCGCGCTGACAATGACGATGACATCGTAGCCGCGCTCGACCTCGCGCCGGACCTTTTCGGCCGCATTGCGGATGCGGTCGAGATCGGCCACCGAGGTGCCGCCAAACTTCATGACGAGAAGCGCCATCCTGCCCCCCTGAACGCCCCCCATCGGGGCCGTGCGCTTCTTAGGGCCAGCCGGGGCCAAGGGCAAGGGCCATGGGCCGCAACGCCTTGCCCGGCGCGATGTTTTCGCGCACAACCGCCGTGAAGGAGTGACGATGGACGACGCCCCCTATTCCTCGCGCGTGCTGTTTTCGCGCATGTGGCGCGATTATTTGCGCGGCCACACGCCCACCATGGCACTGGCCATGCTGTTCATGGTGATCGAAGGCTCGACCCTGGCGGCGCTGTCGTGGTTGCTGAAGCCGCTGTTCGACCGGGTGTTTCAGGGCGGCGATACCGGCGCGATCTGGATCGTCGGCGGCGCGATCTTCGGCCTGTTCCTGATCCGCGCCATCACATCCGTCGTGAACCGCGCGCTGCTGACCAAGGTGTCGCTGGCGGTATCGACCCAGATGCAGACCGATCTGATGCGGCATCTGATGACGCTGGACGGGCCGTTCTTTCAGAAGAACCCGCCCGGCGCGCTGATCGAGCGGGTGCAGGGCGACACGATCGCAGTGCAGGGCGTCTGGTCGACCTTCATCACCGGGGCCGGTCGCGATGTCGTGTCGCTGGTGTCACTGTTCGCCGTGGCGCTTGCCGTCGATCCGAAATGGACGCTGACCGCGCTGATCGGGGCGCCGCTGCTGATCCTGCCGACGCTGGCGGTGCAGCGCTACATCCGCACCAAGATGCGCCAGACCCGCGCCAATGCCAGTGCCCGCGCCACCCGTCTGGATGAGGTTCTGCACGGCATCAACGCCGTCAAGCTGAACCGGATGGAGGATTACCAGATCGGCCGCTTTGCCGGCATCGTCGAGATGATCCGCAAGGCCGAGGTGAAGATGGCAGCCTCGAACGCGGCGATCCCGGCGCTGATCGACGTGGTGACCGGGCTTGGCTTTTTCGGGGTGCTGATGCTGTCAGGGCGCGAGATCGTGGCCGGCACCCGCACGGTGGGCGACTTCATGTCCTTCTTCGCGGCCATGTCGCTGGCCTTTCAGCCGCTGCGCCGTCTGGGCGGGCTGACCGGCACCTGGCAGATCGCGGCGGCCAGTCTCGAACGGCTGTATCGGCTGTTCGACACCCGCGCGACGATCACCAGCCCGGCGCAACCCCGCCCGGCACCCACCGACACCACGATCCGGCTTGAGGATGTGCATCTGTCCTATGGCGATCTGGCGGTGCTGAACGGTCTCAGCTTTACCGCCGAGGCCGGGCAGACCACCGCCCTGGTCGGCCCCTCTGGCGCGGGCAAGTCAACGGTGTTCAACCTGCTGGCGCGGCTGGTCGATCCGGGCAGCGGGCGCGTCACCATCGGCGGCGTCGACACCCGCGACATGGCGATCACCGATCTGCGCGACATGCTGTCTATGGTCACGCAGGAAGCCGCGCTGTTTGACGAAACCATCCGCGAAAACGTCATTCTGGGTCGCCCCGTTGCACCCGAGGCGCTGGACCGCGCGCTGACCGCCGCCCATGTCAGCGACTTCCTGTCTGGGCTGCCGCAAGGGGTGGAGACCCCCGCCGGGCCGCGCGGCTCGGCGCTGTCTGGGGGTCAGCGGCAGCGCGTCGCCATCGCCCGCGCGCTGCTGCGCGATGCGCCGATCCTGATGCTGGACGAGGCGACAAGCGCGCTGGATGCCGCATCCGAACGGCTGGTGCAGACCGCGCTTGAGGATCTGTCGCGCGGCCGCACCACGCTGGTCATCGCGCATCGGCTGTCGACGGTGCGGCAGGCTGACAAGATCGTGGTGATCGAGGCCGGACGGGTTGTGGAACAGGGTCGCCATGACGATCTGTTGGCACAGGGCGGGCTTTACGCCAGCCTCTGCGCCCTTCAGTTCGGAGACCCCGCATGACGACCCGCCGCCTGATCGCCGTGACCGGCCCGGATGCCGCCCACTACCTGCAAGGGCTGGTCACGAACGACATTCGCAAGGCCACGGACGCCCCGATCTATGCCGCGATGCTGACTCCGCAGGGCAAGTATCTGGCCGATTTCTTCATCCTTCCGCAGCCGGGCGGCTATGCGCTGGACGTAGCCGAACATCAGGCCGACGCCCTGTTGCGCCGCCTGTCGATGTATCGCCTGCGCGCCGCCGTCAATCTGGCGCTGACCGACACGCCGGTCGCGCGTGGCACCGGCCCGGCGCCCGATGGCGCGCATCCCGACCCGCGCCACCCGGCGCTTGGCTGGCGTGCCTATGGCATGGCGGGCGATGACGGCAGCGATTGGGATGCGATCCGGGTCGCGCATTGCATCCCCGAAACCGGCATCGAACTGACGCCTGACAGCTATATTCTGGAGGCCGGGTTCGAGCGCCTGAACGGCGTCGATTTCCGCAAGGGCTGCTATGTCGGGCAAGAGGTGACGGCCCGGATGAAGCACAAGACCCAGCTTGCCAAGGGGCTTCTCACCGTCGACATCGACGGCAGCGCCCCGCCCGGCATGCCCATCACCATGGCCGACGGGCGCGAGGCCGGGGTGATCTTTACCCAATCCGGCGGCCGGGGCATCGCCCATCTTCGCTTTGACCGGATCGGACCGGGGCTGACCGCAGGAACGGCGCAGATCACGGCCGCCCCTCCGGCGTGAGTGGCCAGGACGACCCCGCCCACCCGCGCGGACCCGAGATCCGCCGCATCATCCATGTCGATATGGATGCCTTTTATGCCTCGGTCGAACAGCGCGACAACCCCGACCTGCGCGGCCGCCCGCTGGCCGTGGGCGGCGCACGGGCGCGCGGTGTGGTCGCGGCGGCCAGCTATGAGGCGCGCCGCTTTGGCGTGCGCAGCGCCATGCCCTCGGTCACCGCGGCGCGGCTGTGCCCCGATCTGATCTTCGTCAAACCCCGGTTCGAGGTCTACCGCGCCGTCAGCGCCCAGATCCGCGCGATCTTCGCCCGCCACACCCCGGTGATCGAACCGCTGTCACTGGATGAGGCCTATCTGGACCTGACCGGCCGCCTGGCCCCCGGCCAATCCGCAACCAGCGTCGCCCAGGCGATCCGGGCCGCGATCCGCGCGGAAACCGGTCTGACGGCAAGCGCGGGGGTCAGCTATAACAAGTTCCTGGCCAAGCTCGCCTCGGATCAGAAAAAACCCGACGGCCTGTTCGTGATCCCGCCCGAGGCCGGGCCGGATTTCGTGCTGACCCTGCCGGTCGGGCGCTTTCACGGCATCGGCCCGGCGACGGCCGCCAAGCTGGAGGCGATGGGCATCCTGACCGGCGCCGACCTGCGCGCCCAGCCCGAGACCACCCTGACCGCCCGCTTCGGCAAGGCCGGGCGCTATTACCACCAGATCAGCCGGGGCATCGACGACCGCCCCGTGCGCCCCGACCGCGAACGCAAATCGCTGGGGTCCGAGACGACATTCTTCACCGACCTGTTCGACCTGGCCCAGATGCAGATCGCCTTGGCCCGGCTGGCGGGCAAGGTCTGGGATCAGGCGGCGGCCAAGTCGCTGACCGCCCGCACCGTCACGCTGAAGGTGAAATACGCCGACTTCCGCCAGATCACCCGCGCCCGCACGCTGGATCACCCGGTGAGCGGCGCGGCGGAACTAACCGATGTCGCGGTTGACCTGCTGCGGCCCGTCCATGCCGACCCGGCGGGCGTGCGCCTGCTGGGAGTCACGCTGTCGCATTTCGACATGTCCGGCGGCGGCGACCCGCAACTGCCGTTGCTGTGAGTATTTTTGCAAAGAGGAATTGCTGATTTCCTCTTTGCCCAAATACTCATCCAACCGAAGGTTCAGGCGCGTTCGGAATATTCCATGAACTCGGTATGAACGATGATCTCCTCGTCCTGGCCGATGAAGGGCGGCACCATGATGCGCACGCCATTGTCCAGGATCGCGGGCTTGTAGCTGTTGGCCGCCGTCTGGCCCTTGACCACCGGCTCGGTCTCGACCACGCGGCAGCGGACCTTCTGCGGGATCGACACCGCCAGGGCCTCATCGCCGAAATACTGGATGCTGGCCATCATCCCGTCTTGCAGAAAGGGGCGGCGGTCGCCCAACAGGTCGGCGTCCAGCTCGGTCTGCTCGAACGTCTCGCTGTCCATGAACACCAGCTTGCCGTCGGTTTCATACAGGAACTGCTGGTCCTTCATGTCCAGTTGAACCTGGTCAACCTTGTCTTCCGACCGGAAGCGTTCGTTCAGCTTGCGGCCGTCGCGCAGGTTCTTCAATTCGACCTGGGCAAAGGCGCCGCCCTTGCCGGGCTTGACGTGGTTGACCTTTACCGCGGCCCACAGACCGCCATCATGTTCCAGAACCGCGCCGGGGCGGATCTCGTTGCCGTTGATCTTGGGCATGTTCGACCTATCGGGGGATGGGGCGATCCTTGATCGCCGGGATTTGGCACCTATATACAGCCGGTTGTCTGCTGGCAACGGCCACAGGACGGGCCGCAGAACTGCACCCTGTTTGCCGGTCATCCGCTCGTCATGCGCCGCGTGCAAGGCTGGCATTCGGATTAAACATTACCGAATCACGGCGGGTCCGGCCTATGTCGGCAGTTACCGCTAAACGCAAGAGCAATAAGAAGGACCAGGTTGATGCGTGATTTTGTTGACGGTTCGGCGTTCAACTATGAACAGGGTCAGCGCGCGCGCAAGCTGTTTGCCGCCGTGGTGCTGGCCGCGCTGGATGACGCTATCGCCGACGACAAGAAATATGGCAATGGCCCGGAGCAGATTGCCCGCTGGGCGCGGTCGCGCGACGGGCGCGAAGTGCTGTCCTGCGCCGGCATCGACCCCAACGAACGTGTGGTCAAGGGCCTGATGGAGTTCGTGTCCAAGGGCGTGCGCACCTCGGTCGCGCTGTCGCGTGAGGAAAGCGAACGCCGGATGCTGGCCGAGATGGACGAGGCCGAAGCCGCCTGATCGTCCGCGCTGCCAGATGCAACCGGGGCCGGGCGGCCCCGGTTTTTTCATGCCCTACACCGTGTGCAGATACAGGTCGTAATCCACATCGGCGATGGTGCGGGCAACGCGGGCATATTCGGCGGCCTTGATGGCGCAGAAGGTGCGGTGCATGTCCGCGCCCAGGGCGTCCTTCAGGAAGCCTGATCCTTGCGCCGCGCAGATCGCCTCGCGCCAGTCGCCGGGGATCGGCAGGTCGGCATCGCCTTCATAGCCATTGCCACGGGTTTCCGGGCCGGGGTCGATCTGGCCGTCCAGACCGTGCCGGATCGCCGCCAGCACCGTTGCGCCGACCAGATAGGGGTTGGCATCGACGCCCGCAGGCCGGTGTTCGATCCGCCGCGCCCGCAACTCGCCGGCCGGAATCCGCAGCGCGACCGAGCGGTTGTTCACCCCCCAGTTCGGGCTGACCGGCGCATAGGATTGGTTGGCAAACCGCCGCCAGCTATTCGCATGGGGCGCAAAGACCAGCATCGATTCCCCCATCGTGGCGCGCATCCCGCCAAGCGCGTGCAACAGGGTGGGCGTCCAGTTGCCTTCGGTCGCCTCGGCAAAGACGTTCTTGCCTGCATCGTCCAGCAGCGAGACGTGGAAATGCATTCCCGACCCGGCGTAACGCTCGATCGGCTTGGCCATGAAACAGGCGGTGACGCCGTGGCGGCGGGCTTGCAGGCGGACGATGCGCTTCAGCCGGATCAGGTCGTCGGCGGCGGCCAGCACATTGGTACGATAGTGCAGCGTCAGTTCATATTGGCCCGGCGCATATTCGGAAATCACCGTCTCGGCACGAATGCCCATCGCCTCGGCGGCGGCGTAGATATCGGAAAACAGCGGCTCCATCCCGTGCAGGTGATCGACGGAATAGACCTCGGTTTTCATTGACCTGCGGCCATCCAGCACGGCGGCGGCGGGGCGGGCATAGCCGTCCTCGTCCAGCTTGGGGTCCAGCAGAAAGAACTCAAGCTCGAAGGCGCCGCAGGGATGCAGGCCGCGATCGGCCAGGGCCTGCACCTGCCGCGCCAGCGCGTGACGGGGGTCGGATGTCATCGGGCTGCCGTCCAGATGATACAGGCTCATCAGCACCTCGCCGCGCGCGGGGTTTGTGCCGTGCAGCGGCGCCAGCGTGCCGGGGATCGGCCAGGCGCGCAGATCGCCATCGCCCTGATCCCAGATAAGCCCGGTTTCATGCACATCCTCGCCGCAGATATCCAACCCCAGGATCGAGATCGGCAGGTGTCGGCCGCCGGTGAACAGGCCCTCCAGCTCATGCCGGCGGATGATCTTGCCGCGACCGATGCCGTTGGCGTCGGTCAGCACGATGTCGATGGCTTCGATCTGCGGATGCGCCGCCAGAAAGGCGCGCGCCTCGTCTACCGAGGCGCCCGAGGGGCAGGTCATGTCACTTGTCCTTGAAAAGCGCGGCCAGCACGGCGTCGAAGGCGGCGATCAGCCGGTCGATCTGCGCCGTCGAGGTGACGGGGCTGACCAGCATCATGTTGTGAAAGGGCGCGATCAGGCAGCGGCGGTTCAGCAGCATGGCATGAACCACGGCCTCGACCTGAGGGGCATGGGCGCGGGCGGCCTCGGCGCCGTTCTTCAGGCGGTCGGGCCAGCAGATGAACTCGACCCGCGCGCCGACCCGGACGACATGCCAGGGCGCCTTGTGGCGGGCGATGGCTGCGGCAAGGCCAGCCTCAAGCCGCGCCGCGCCAGCCTCCATCCGCGCGAATGCCTTGCGCGTCGCCACCTTGTCCAGCGTGGCGCGCAGGCAGGCCATCTGCATCGGATTGCCCGACAGCGTGGTGCCCATACCCGAATGCCCCGCCGGGCGCGCCGCGTCATAGGCGGCAAAGCGTTCGGCCAGCGCGGGCGTCATCCCCCAGACGGCGGCGGGCATCCCCCCGGCGATGCATTTGCCGATCACCAGAATGTCGGGCGACAGGCTGTGGACGCGCGCATAGCCGCCCAGACCCGAGGACTGGCTGTGGGTTTCGTCGATGATCAGCAGCGCGTCATGTTCGCGGGTCAGCTTGCGCAGGCCGTCGTGGAACCCGGCATCGGGCAGCACCATGCAGGAATTGGTCATCACCGGCTCGGTCAGCAGGGCGGCGATGTCACCCTGTGCCAGGGCGACGCGGACGGCCTCGATGTCGTTGAACTCGACGACCACGGCGGTTTCGGTCAGATCAGCGGCCTGTCCGACCAGACCGGGGCGGGCGGCGGTGTGGCCGGTGTCGTCCAGACAGACCATCGCCTCATCCACGGTGCCGTGATAGCAGCCGTTGAACACCAGCACCTTGGGCTTGCCGGTCACGGCGCGGGCCACGCGCAGGGCAAAGCGGTTGGCATCGGTGGCGGTCGTGGCGACCTGCCACCGCATCCGGCCAAAGCGGTGCGACAGCGCCTGACCCACGGCCAGCGCATCCGGCGTGGGCAGCATCGTCGCCAGCCCCTGCCGGGCCTGGGCGCGGATCGCACGGGTCACGGCGGGCGGCGAATGGCCGAACATCGCGCCGGTATCGCCCAGACAGAAATCGTCGATATGGTGGCCGTCCAGATCGGTGATCGTCGCATCCTGCGCATGGGCGACGATCATCGGAAACGGCTGCGGCCAGTCGCGCATCCAGTGCATCGGCACGCCATTCAGCCAATCGCCCGCATGATCGCGCAACGCCTTGCGCGTCTTGGGGCGGGCGGCGGCATAATCGCGCCCGGCCTTTTGGGCCAATTTGGCCAGGCGGGCGGGATCAACCCCGCCGAGATTGGATGTCTGCGCCGTCATTCTGCCACCTGTCTGGTGGGCCACAGCTTAGCCAAGCGCCGCTGCCGGTCAAGCTGACCGTGGCGGCACGGCCTAGTCGGGGGCGCGCAGGATCGTCGGCACCGCCGGGGCGGTGTCACCATGGCCGCGCCCCTCGGGCAGCTTGCCGGTGGCGGTCGCGCCGGTCGGGCGGTCGGCCTCGGCGGCGCTGTCGCCATAGGTCGCCCAGTCGACATTGCCCGCCGCCCGCGACAGATCGCGCTGCCGCCAGTTCCAGTGCAGATGCGACTTGGCGATGAAATGCCCGGTGATCGGCGCGGTCAGGAACAGGAACAGGGTGATCAGCAGCTCATGAAAGGTAAAGATGCCCTTCTGCGTCCAGAAATACAGCATCGAGGCGATCAGCGCCCCACCCACGCCCAGCGTCGTCGCCTTGGTCGGCGCGTGAAGCCGCGTCATCGGATCGGGCAGCTTGACCAGCCCCAGCGATCCGACCAGCCCGAACACACCGGCAATCACCAGCATGGCCGAGATCAGGATTTCCGCAATCAACTGCATCATCGCCCCCTATTCGATCACGTCGCCGCGCAGGATGAACTTGGCATAGGCCACAGTCGACACAAAGCCGACCATTGCGAACAGCAGCGTGGTTTCAAAATACATCGCCGATCCCTGAAGGATGCCATACAGGATGATGATGGCGATGAAGTTGATGACCAGCGTATCCAGCGCCAGCACCCGGTCGGACACGCCCGGCGCATAGACGATGCGATAGCCGGTCAGCACCAGCCCCAGGCCAAAGCAGGCAAAGGCGAAATATAGCGCGGCAAGGATCATTCGAAAATCTCCTTCAGGCGGGCCTCATAGCGCGACTTGATGTCGGTGATGACCGAAGCGGGGTCGGGCGCGTGCAGGCAATGGATCAGCAGGCTGCGGCCATCCTCGGCCAAGTCGGCGGTGACGGTGCCGGGCGTCAGCGTAATGGTGCCGGCCAGCACGGTGATCGCCTCGGGGCTGCGCAGGTCCAGCGGCACGGTCACCCAGGCCGGGCGCAGGTCGCGGTTCGGGGTGAACAGCACGATGCGGGCCACCACGATATTCGACACCACGATGTCGTAAAGCACGATCAGCACATAGCTGACGATCGCCGGAATGTTGCGGATCCGCGCCCGGTCGGGCCAATAGGGCGCGGTCATCGCCGGGATGATCAGGCCAAGGATCAGGCCGAAGATCAGCGATTCCAGCGACAGCCGGTTGACCAGCATCAGCCAGGTCAGCGTCAACAGCAGCGTCAGAAAGGGATGAGGCAGCAGGCGTCGCAGCATGGTTTACCCCTGGTTCGTCAGCACGGCGGCGATGTAACCCGCCGGGTTGTGGATCTGGGTCGCGGTCTGGGCCAGCCAGTCGGTGACAGGGCCAGCGACGACGACCAGCACCGCCAGGGCCGCCAGCAGCGCGATCACTGCGCCGAAGGCCGTCGCCGGGCTGGTCGGCTGATGCAGGGCCGGGCGCGGCGCAGGCAGGCCCTCGGCCGGCACCGCATGGGCGCGCCAGAACACATCCGACCCGGCCGAGGCCATGCCGTAGATCGCCATCAGCGAGGTCACCAGCACCACCACCCAGATCCAGACCCACCACGGGTTCGCAAGGCTGGCCTGAAGGATCATCAGCTTGCCGATAAAGCCCGGCATCGGCGGCATCCCGGCCATCGCGATGGCGGCGGCAAAGAACAGCGCCGCGATCAGACCGTTCTGCGCGATCGGCGGCGCGGGCACCCGCCAAAGGCCCGTGGCCCCACGCCGCGCCGCGACCAGATCGATGACCAGGAATAGCGCCGCCCCGGCCAGCGTCGAATGGATCAGATAATACAGCCCCGCCATCGTCGCCGCCGGGCTGAACTGCGCCACGGCGATCATCAGCGTGCCGACCGACCCGATGATCGCAAAGGCGGTCATACGGCCCAGATGGCGGCTGCCCAGCACGCCGGTCATGCCGACCGCCAGCGTCACCAGGGCGGCGGGCAGCAGCACCTCGGCCACGGCGGGTCCGGCCACGCTGTCGGGCGCAAAAATCATCGTGTAGAAGCGCAGGATCGCATAGACCCCCACCTTGGTCATGATCGAGAACAGCGCCGCCACCGGCGCGGGCGCGTGGCCATAGGTCACCGGCTGCCACATATGCACCGGCACCAGTGCCGCCTTGACCGCAAAGACCAGCAGCAACAGCAGCGCCGCCACCCGGATCAGCGCGTCATCGCCGGGCGGCAATTGCGCGACCTTGACCGCAAGATCGGCCATGTTCAGCGTGCCGGTGATCGCATAGATCGTGCCAAGCGCGACCAGAAACAGCGCCGATCCGATCAGGTTGTAGGTCACATATTGCACCGAGGCGCGCAGCCGCTTTTCGCCGCCGCCATGCGCCATCAGGCCATAGCTGGCGATCAACAGGATCTCGAAGAACACGAACAGGTTGAAGGCGTCGCCGGTCAGGAACGCACCGCAGATGCCCATCAGCTGAAACTGCCACAGCGAATGGAAATGCCAGCCGCGCCGATCCCAGCCCGAGGCGATGGCATAGACCTGCACCGCCACCGCCAGCCATGCCGTCAGCGCCACCATCAGCGCCGACAGCCGGTCCAGCACCAGCACGATGCCAAACGGCGCGGGCCAGTTACCCAGGCGGTAGACCTCGATCACATTGTCGGATGCCATCACCAGCAGCGCGACCGAGATCAGCGCAAGCGCAATGGTCCCCGCCAGCGAAAACACCCGTTGCAGCACGATGTCGTGGCGCATGAACAGCACGATCAGCGGCGCCAGCAACGCGGGCAGAACGACAGGGGCAATGATCCAATGGTTCACGGCTGGTCCTTTCGGGCGACTTCGGGTGCGCCAAGCGCGGTCTGATCGGGGTCGGTTTCATCGCGCGCGCCGCGATCGGCGGGGGCGCGGGGCGGGGCGGGCGCGACCGGATCGGGCATGTCGATGCGGTCGTCGCCCCCCTCCAGAAACGCGCCAAGCGCCATCATCACCACCACGGCGGTCATGCCGAAGGCGATCACGATGGCGGTCAGCACCAACGCCTGTGGCAGCGGGTCGGCATAGCCGGGCGCCGCCGGGTCCAGGATCGCCGGGCGGTTGATGACCAGACGCCCGCTGGCGAACAGGAAGATGTTGATCGCGTAGCTCAGCAGCAGCGTGCCCAGGATCACGGCAAAGCTGCGCAGCCGCAGGATCAGATAGACGGCGGCTGCGGTCAGCGTGCCGATGGCAATGGCGACAAGGGCCTCCATCATTCGCCTCCTTTGATCTGGGCCGCGCGCGGGGCCGACGGGTCGATGTCCATGGGTTCGGTATTCACCGTCTCGCCCGCCCGCCGCGCGATCCGCGACAGCGAGGCAAGCGACAGCATCACCGCCCCCACCACGGTCAGGAACACGCCCAGGTCAAAGGCCATGGCCGTCGCCAGTTCGAACTTTTCCAGCGGCGGAATGCGGAAATAGCCGAAGGCCGAGGTCAGGAACGGCCGATCCGCCAGCCAGGCCCCCACGCCGGTCAGCGCCGCGATCACCACGCCGCTGCCGATCAGCGCGTGATAGACGATGCGCTGCCGCTCCTGCGCCCAGGCAAAGCCCGAGGCCATGTATTGCATCAAAAGCGCGATGGCGACGACCAGACCGGCGATGAAGCCGCCGCCCGGCTGGTTGTGGCCGCGCAGGAAGATATAGGCGCCGACCATCACCGCGATCGGCATCATCACCCGCGTCGCCACCACCAGCATCATCGGGTGGCGGTCGCCCGCGCGGGCCTGATCATGCACCCAATTGGCCAGCTTGCGGCCCGATGCGCCAGACAGCAGCGTCTCGGTCAGGGCGAAGATCGCCATGCCGGCGATGCCCAGCACGATGATCTCGCCAAAGGTATCATAGCCGCGGAAGTCGACCAGGATGACGTTCACGACGTTGGTGCCGCCGCCCCCGGTATAGCTGTTGGCCAGGTGGAAATCGGAAATCGACGGAAAGGCAAAGTCGCGGCGCAGCAGTGCATAGGCCAGCCCGCCGATGCCCAGACCCGCGACCACCGCGATCACGCCATCGGCGGCGCGCTTGACGGCACTGCTTTCCACCTGCGTGACCTTGGGCAGAAAGTTCAGCGCCAGCAGCATCAGCACCACCGTCACCACCTCGACCGTCAACTGGGTCAGCGCCAGGTCAGGGGCCGACAGATAGACGAACCCGACCGAGACGATCAGCCCGACGATGCCGACCAGCACCAGGGACAGCAGGCGATAGCGATGGAAGGCCAGCGTGCACAACGTGCCGACCATCAGCAGCACCCAGCCGATGAAGGGCAGCGGGTCGACCGCCAGCAGGGGCCGCGTCGGCGGGGCCAGCACGCCCCCGGCAAAGGCCAGTGCGCCCGCGCCGACCGTCGCCACGGTGAACACCGCCAACGCGCGCGACATCGACCCGTTGTGAACGCCATCGGTCACCGCCCGCGCGGCGCGCGACAGCGCCCCGGTCAGCGCATCGAAGATCGCCTTCGCCTCGGGGCGGGGCATGGCATCCCAGGCCGCTTGCAGGCCGCGATGCAGGCCCAGCAGGATCACCCCGCCGATCACCGCGATGATCGACAGCATCAGCGGCAGGTTGACGCCGTGCCACAGCTTCAGCTTGGCCTCGATCACCTGGCCGGTGACGGCACTGGCTGAGGCATTGACCAGCGGCCCGGCAATCGTCATCGGCATCAGCCCAATGGCGATGACCAGCACCACCAGAACGGCGGGCGACAGCCACAGGCCCAGGCCCGGATCATGCGGCGCCTTGGGGTAATCGTCGCGCTGCGGCCCCAGGAAGGGCTGCACGATCAGCCGCGCCGAATACCCGACCGAGAAAAGCGCCCCGACCGTGGCCAGCACATAGAACAGCCAGTCCGGGCCGAACCAACCGGTCGTGTGGACGGCTTCCTCAAGCATCATTTCCTTGGACAGGAAACCGTTCAGCGGCGGAATGCCCGCCATCGACAGCGCCGCGATCGTGACCAGGGTGAAGGTGATCGGCATCAGCCCCGCCAGACCGCCCAGGCGGCGAACCGACCGGGTGCCGGTCTCATGATCGACGATGCCCGCGCCCATGAACAGCGCCGCCTTGAAGGTCGCGTGGTTGATGATGTGGAACACGGCAGCGGTCGCGGCGGCGGGCGTGCCCAGGCCCAGCAGCATGGTGATCAGGCCCAGGTGCGAGACGGTCGAGAACGCCAGGATCGCCTTGAGGTCGTCCTTGAAAAAGGCAATCGTCGCGCCCAGCACCATGGTGATCAGGCCGGTGGTGGCCACAATCCAGAACCATTCCGGCGTGCCCGCCAGCACCGGCCACAGCCGCGCCATCAGGAACAGACCGGCTTTCACCATCGTGGCGGAATGCAGATAGGCGCTGACCGGCGTTGGCGCGGCCATGGCATGCGGCAACCAGAAGTGGAACGGAAACTGCGCCGATTTGGTAAAGGCCCCGATCAGGATCAGGATCAGCGCCGGCAGGTAATACGGGCTGGCCTGGATCGCGTCGCGCGCACCCAGAATCCCCGAGATTTCATAGGTGCCCGCGATCTGGCCCAGGATCAGCATCCCCCCGATCATCGCCAGCCCGCCCATGCCGGTGACGGCAAGCGCCATCCGCGCGCCCTGACGCCCCTCGGGCAGGTGCTTCCAATAGCCGATCAGAAGGAAGGACGACAGCGATGTCAGTTCCCAGAAAATCAGCAACATCAGGATGTTGTCGGACAGGACGATGCCCACCATCGCGCCCTGGAACAGCATCAGATAGGTGTAGAACTGACCCGCCGGGTCGGTCTTGTAGAGGTAATAGCGCGCATAGATGATGATCAGCAGGCCGATCCCCAGGATCAGCAGCGCAAATAGCATTCCCAGCCCGTCGATGCGGAAGCTGGCGTTCAGGCCCAGTTGCGGGATCCAGCTGAAGCCGGTCTCGACCACGCCGCCAGCCATCACGGTGGGGGCATGCAGCATCAGGCCGATCAGCGCCAGCAGGGTGGCGCTGCCAGCGGCAAGGGCGGCGGCATCGCGTCCGGCCCGCACCATCAGGCCGGGCAACAGCGCGCCGATGAACGGCAGGGCAGCGATCAGGGCAGGCGACATGGGGCCTCATCCGGGGAAAATCTGCGACAGTTCCCCGTAACTTGTTCACAGCCGCCGGGCTGTCAACCCATCACGCGCGCGTGAAAAGGCAGCATTTCTGACGTTTCCGTCAGATTTCGCCTATTTGTCGCCGTCCCAGCCCGAAATGGCCTTGCTGTCGGTGAACTCCTCGATGCCCCAATGGCCGCCTTCGCGCGCCCGCCCGGATGCCTTGACGCCGCCGAAAAAGGCCCCCGCGCCCCGGCTTTCGCCGTTCATTTCCACCATGCCCGACCGCAGCAGGCGGGCAATGCGGTTGCGGCGCGCGCCGTCCTGGCTTTGGACGTAATTCGTCAGCCCATAGGGGGTGTCGTTGGCGATGGCGACGGCTTCATCCTCGCTGTCGAAGGGCATGATCGACAGCACCGGGCCGAAGATTTCCTGCCGGGCGATGTCCATGTCGGGGGTGACATCGGCAAAGACGGTGGGGCGGACGAAATAGCCGCGATTGACGCCCTCGGGCAGGCCAGGACCACCGGCGACAAGCCGCGCGCCCTGGTCGATGCCCTTCTGGATCATCTCCTGGATCTTGTCCCATTGCTGCTTGCTGACCACCGGGCCGATGTGGCGGCCGGGCTGGTGGGCACTGGCCACGCCGGTCTTTTCCGCGACCTCGCGCGCCGTATCGACCGCGCGGTCATAGGCGCTGCGTTCGACCAGCATCCGGGTGGGGGCGTTGCACGACTGGCCGCTGTTATAGAAACAATGCCGCGCGCCACGCACCACCGCCTTGTCATCGGCATCGGCGAAAATCAGGTTCGCCCCCTTGCCGCCCAGTTCGAGCGCGACCTTCTTCAGGCTGTCGGCGGCGGCCTTGGTGATGGCGATCCCGGCGCGGGTCGATCCGGTGAAGCTGACCATATCGACGTCGGGATGGGTGGAAAGCTGCGTGCCCACCCCCGCACCATCGCCATGCACCATGTTGAACACCCCTTTGGGGCAACCGGCCTCATCCACGATTTCGGCGAACAGATGCGACGACAGCGGCGCGATTTCGGACGGTTTCAGCACCGAGGTGCAGCCCGCCAGCATCGCCGGGATCACCTTTAGCGTGACCTGGTTCATCGGCCAGTTCCAGGGCGTGATCAGCGCCACCACGCCCACCGGTTCCTGCGCGATGCGGGTGTTCGGGGCCTGCGGGCCAAGCGGGCGGATGAACTGGAAGTCGTCAAAGGCGGTCAGGAAATTGCTGATATGCGAGATCCCGGCATCGACCTGATCGCCCAGCGACATGTCTTGCGGCGCGCCCATTTCCAGGGTGATCATCCGCGCCATCTCGGCGGCGCGGCGCTTGTAGATCGCCAGGATGCGTTCCACCAACGCGCGGCGTTCGTCCCGGTCAGAGGCCGCCCAGCCCGACAGCGCAGCCTTGGCGGCGGCGACGGCGGCATCGGTATCGGCCTGATCCCCGATCGAGATCACCGCGACCTCCTCCTCGGTCGAGGGGTCGATGACAGCCAGGTCGCGGGCCTTGGCCGGATCGACCCACTGGCCGTTGATGTAGAATTGGCGTGCGTCGATCATGTCGGTCATCGGATATCCCCTTCGGCTGCGTGCCTGTGCGCCTGCCATGGTGGCACCGCCCCCGCCAGCGCGCAACCCGCCCGGCATGGCGCATTGCCCGCCCCGCGCGGCAGCCTGCCGATCGGCGGCGTCCGATAGCGGCAGATCGCCCAATCCGGCCTGCGGTAAAGGTCGTGCCGCGGTGCGGCGCGGGTTTCATCGCGGCGCGTCCGCGCCTATATCAACAGCGTCCGAAACCCAAGGAAGGAGCAAGCCCATGGGCCTTCGCATCAACGACATCGCCCCCGATTTTACCGCCGAAACCAGCGACGGCACCGTTCGCTTTCACGACTTCATCGGCGATAGCTATGCCGTGCTGTTCAGCCACCCCAAGGATTTCACCCCCGTCTGCACGACCGAGTTCGGCGCCGTGTCGAAGCTGGTGCCCGAGTTCGCCCGCCGCAACACCAAGGTGATCGGCATTTCGGTGGACAGCGCCGAGGACCACCGCAAGTGGAAATCCGACATCGAGGGTTTCGCCGGCGCCAAGGCCGATTTCCCGATCATCGACGACACCAGCCTGGCGGTCTCCAAGGCCTATGACATGCTGCCCGCCGATGCCTATCTGCCGGATGGCCGCACCCCCGCCGACAGCGCGACCGTGCGCGCCACCTTCATCATCGGGCCGGACAAGAAGATCCGCCTGATGCTGATCTATCCGATGACCGTCGGCCGCAATTTCGATGAGATCCTGCGCTGCCTTGACGCCATCCAGGCCACCGACCGCGAAGAAATCGCCACCCCTGCCGACTGGCGCCCCGGCGATGACGTGATCGTCCGCACCTCGTGCCCGACCGACAAGGCGCAGGAAAAATACGGCGATCTGAAGGTCGTCTATCCCTATCTGCGCTTTGCCAAGGATCCGGTCAGCAAGTAACGCCTGACCCGGCCCGCATCCCGCCATCGGCGCGGGGTGCGGGTTCAATAGCCGTCGGGTTCGGGCGGCTCGATCGGGGGCTTGCGGGCGATGGCCTCGGCCTCCCAGCGTTTGGCCTCGGTCAGGAAGGAATAGATGCCGCCAGTCGCGGCATGGATGAACCCCGCCCAGCCACAGCGCCACAGGCCATGGCCGAAATACCAGCGGCCAAAGAACACGATGGGGCTGAACACCATTTTCCAGGGCCGCGCGGCAATGCCGCGTTCGCGCTTCATCTGCGCCTTCAGCGACGAATATTTGTTCTTCTTGCCGATTTCCTCGGCCAGCGGGATCGGGCGGAAATGCAGCAGCCCGCCCTCGGGCGCCTTGCGCACCGTGCCGTCGATGGCGATCCCCTCATGCACGCGGTCGGTCGGGTCAAAGCGCCCCGTGCCACGGCGGAACAGCCGGTTGTGGTGGCGTTCGTGCGCGCGCGGCGGCACATAGCCATAGCCGTTCAGATAGTCATAGCGCGTGACCCGCCAGCCATCGACGCCGTCGGTCTGGATCATCGCGGGCAGCGCCGCCGTCAGCCGCGCGCTGACCCGTTCGTCGCTGTCGACCGAAAAGCACCAGTCCTGCGTGCATTGATCCAGCGCGAACTGCTTTTGCGCGCCGTATCCGCGCCAGGCCTCATGAAACAGCCGGATCGGCATGCCTTCGTCGATCAGCCCCTGCACGATGGCGACGGTTCGGTCGGTTGAACCGGAATCGACCACCACGATGTCGGCGCACATCGACAGGCTGCGCAGGCAGGATTCGATCACCGCCTCTTCGTCCTGGCAGATGATGAAGGCAGAGATGGGCAGTCGCATCGGACCCTCCTGTTCGTGGCGGTGCGGCTTTGGCACCAAGCTAACCCCGGCCGATCAGCGCCCGCAACCAGTTGCGCAGCCGCTTGGGCCAGGGGGGCGTCGCGGGTTGTGACATGCTGTCAAAGCCGCCCAGATGCTCGCAGGCCGATGGCATCAGGAAGGCAACGAACCGGCCCTGACGGCGCAGGTGCCGCGAGAGGTGGCGCTCCTTGCGAAACGCCGAAAAGCCACCCGCCTGGCGCACCAGATCGGCATGAAACAGCGAGGGGTTGAAGGTGAAGCCGAACCACTGGCTGTGCTGGTGATCGACACGGGCATATTGCACGCCGTCGCGCGTTTCGGTGCGGATGTCGCGCGGGTTGACGTCGCGGGCGCTGAAATCCCCCAGATCGCGCAGGCAGACCTGGCTGATCAGCGGATTGGCGGCCAGCAGGGCGCGGGCATCCGGCAGGAAGTCGGTCTGCCAGAAATGCCAGTCATCCTCGCAATGCAGGATGAACCGGGTGTCGACATCGGCCAGCAGCCGGTCCATCGCGCCATGGTGGCCGCGCCGGATGCCATCACAGATCAGCCGGCCATCGGGACAGGCGCGGCGGAAGACATCGTTGGTCTCCTCATCGCCAAAGTCGTTGATCGCCAGCACCGGCAGCAGCGCCGTCAGCGGCCACAGCCCTTCAAGCGTATAGGCCAGCGCATCGGGACGGCGGCCGATGGTCAGGGTCAGCGTGATATCCTTCATCGGCCCCCCTTTGGCGCCGCGATAGAAAAAGGCCCCGGCGAACCGGGGCCATCTTCAATGTGATCGGGATCAGCCCTCGGCCGATTCCTCTTTCTTTTCAGCGACGATTTCCTCGCCGGTTTCCTGGTCGACCATCTTCATGCCCAGGCGAACCTTGCCGCGGTCGTCAAAGCCCAGCAGCTTGACCTTGACCTCTTGGCCTTCCTTCAGGATCTCGTTCGGATGGGTCAGGCGCTTGTTGGCGATCTGGCTGACGTGAACCAGACCGTCGCGCTTGCCGAAGAAGTTCACGAAGGCGCCGAAATCGACCAGCTTCACGACCTTGCCGGTGTAGACCTTGCCCTCTTCGGGTTCGGCCACGATCGAATAGATCATGTCGTAGGCCTTTTTGATCGCCTCGCCATTGGCGGATGCGATCTTGATCGTGCCATCGTCCTGGATATCGACCTTGGCGCCCGAGGTTTCCACGATCTCGCGGATGACCTTGCCGCCCGAGCCGATCACTTCGCGGATCTTGTCGGTCGGGATCTGCATGGTCTCGATGCGCGGGGCATGGGCGCTGAACTCGGTCCGGCCAGCGGACAGGGCCTTGTTCATCTCGCCCAGGATGTGCATCCGGCCGTCCTTGGCCTGGGCCAGGGCCTGCTCCATGATCGCCGGGGTGATGCCGGCCACCTTGATGTCCATTTGCAGGCTGGTGATGCCCTTTTCGGTGCCGGCGACCTTGAAGTCCATGTCGCCCAGGTGGTCTTCGTCACCCAGGATGTCGGTCAGCACCGCCCATTTGCCGTCTTCTTCCAGGATCAGACCCATGGCGACACCGGCGACCGGCGATTTCAGCGGCACGCCCGCATCCATCATCGACAGCGAGCTGCCGCAGACGGTGGCCATCGACGACGAGCCGTTGGATTCCGTGATCTCGGACACGACGCGGATCGTATAGGGGAAGTCGGTCGGCGCCGGCAGCACGGCTTGCAGCGCGCGCCAGGCCAGCTTGCCATGGCCGATTTCGCGGCGGCCGGGCGGGCCGAAGCGGCCAACCTCACCGACCGAATAGGGCGGGAAGTTGTAATGCAGCAGGAAGTTGGCGCGATAGTTGGCGTGCAGCGCGTCGATGATCTGTTCGTCATCGCCGGTGCCCAAAGTGGTCACGCACAGGGCCTGAGTCTCGCCACGGGTGAACAGCGACGAGCCATGGGTGCGCGGCAGGATGCCGACTTCCGACACGATCGGGCGCACGGTGGTCTTGTCGCGGCCATCGATGCGGGCGCCGCCGTTGATGATGTCGCCGCGCAGGATGCCCGATTCCAGCTTTTTCAGCGCCGAGCCCAGGTTGGCATTGACCAGCTCATCCTCGGACAGGCCAGCCTTGATCGCGGCCTTGGCGGCCTCGACAGCGTTGTGGCGGTCCTGCTTGTCGCGGATCGCATAGGCGGCGCGCATGTTCGCCTCGCCCAGCGATTTCACCTTGGCATACAGCGCCGAGTAATCCGCCGGGGTAAAGTCGAACGGCTCCTTGGCGGCGGCTTCGGCCAGGTCGATGATCAGGTCGATCACCGGCTGCATGGCCTCATGGCCGAACTTGACCGCGCCCAGCATCTCGGCCTCGGTCAGCTCATAGGCTTCGGATTCGACCATCATCACGGCGTCCTTGGTGCCGGCGACGACCAGATCCAGGCGCTGTTCGGGGTTCATGCGCAGGTTGTCCATGTCGCTGACCTCGGGGTTCAGCACATAGGCACCATTGGCATAGCCGACGCGCGCGGCGCCGATCGGACCCATGAACGGCACGCCCGAAATGGTCAGCGCCGCCGAGGCCGCGATCATCGCCACGATGTCGGGATCGTTGACCAGATCGTGCGACAAGACGGTGCAGATCGCCAGCACTTCATTCTTGAAGCCGGGCACGAACAGCGGGCGGATCGGACGGTCGATCAGGCGCGAAACCAGCGTTTCCTTTTCGGAAGGGCGGCCTTCACGCTTGAAGAAGCCGCCCGGGATCTTGCCGGCGGCATAGGTCTTTTCCTGATAATGGACGGTCAGCGGAAAGAAGTCCTGGCCGGGCTTCTGTTCGCGGGCGAAGGTCACGTTGGCCATGACGCTGGTCTCGCCCAGGGTGGCGATGACGCTGCCGTCGGCCTGACGCGCAACCTTGCCGGTTTCCAGGGTCAGCGTTTCTTCGCCCCACTGGATCGATTTCTTGGTGACATTGAACATGTGGTGTCGGTTCCTCTGACGGGTTCCGGCCCCTGCCGGTCCCGCGTTTGCATGGCGGCCCCATTGCCGCCGCCCCCTATCCTTTGCATGCGGCGGGGGGCGCGCCTCACGTCACAGATTGGCGGGGCATACAGGAAAACCGGCCTTGGGGGAAGGGGGTTGCGCGCCCGCCCGACGCGCGACCGGCGCCCCCTTACGCCTGTGACAAAACCGACCATTTCATGTGGCGGCTGTGTTTTCGCTTGGCCTGACGCGCGGCCTGCGCCAATTTTGCAAGCGCAGCAAAATGGGGAAACATGCCATGACCGGCATCGATGAAAAGCTAGAACCGATCCTGACGGAAGTGACCCGTCGCAACGCGGGCGAGCCCGAGTTCCACCAGGCCGTTCACGAGGTTCTGGAAAGCCTCGGCCGGGTGGTGGCCAAGCATCCGCATTACCTTGAGATGGCGTTGATCGAACGCATCTGCGAACCCGAACGCCAGATCATCTTCCGCGTGCCGTGGGTGGATGACCAGGGCCGGGTGCAGATCAACCGCGGCTTCCGGGTCCAGTTCAACAGCGCGCTTGGCCCCTACAAGGGCGGCATCCGCTTTCACCCCTCGGTGAATGTCGGCATCATCAAGTTTCTGGGGTTCGAGCAGACGTTCAAGAACGCGTTGACCGGGATGCCGATCGGCGGCGGCAAGGGTGGGTCGGATTTCGACCCCAAGGGCCGGTCCGATGGCGAAATCATGCGCTTTTGCCAGTCGTTCATGACCGAACTGCACCGCCATATCGGGGAATATACCGATGTTCCGGCGGGCGACATCGGCGTGGGCGGGCGCGAGATCGGCTTCATGTTCGGCCAATACAAGCGCCTGACCAACCGGTATGAGGCCGGGGTGATCACCGGCAAGGCGCTCAGCTATGGCGGCTCGCGCGCGCGGACCGAGGCGACGGGCTATGGCAATACCTATTTCGTGCAGGCCATGCTGGGAACCCGTGGCACCAGCCTTGACGGCAAAAGGGTGGTGGTGTCGGGGTCCGGCAACGTCGCCATCTATACCGTCGAAAAGGTGCAAGAGTTCGGCGGCACGGTTGTCGCCATGTCGGATTCGGGCGGCTATATCGTCGATGACAACGGCATCGACCTTGATCTGGTGAAAGAGATCAAGAACGTCCGCCGCGAACGCATCAGCGAATACGCCAAGCGTCGCGGCGAGGGCGCGCATTTCATCGCGGCGGGCAAGGGCAGCATCTGGGATGTGGCCTGCGATGTCGCCATGCCGTCGGCCACCCAGAACGAGCTGTCGGGCAAGGATGCCGCGCGGCTGATCGGCAACGGCTGCATCGCCGTGGGCGAGGGCGCCAACATGCCCTGCACCCCCGAGGCGATCCGCGCCTTTCAGCAGGCCGGGGTGCTGTTTGCGCCCGGCAAGGCCGCGAATGCCGGTGGGGTGGCGACATCGGCGCTGGAGATGCAGCAGAACGCCAGCCGCGACAGCTGGAGCTTTGAGCAGACCGAGGCCCGGCTGGCCGCGATCATGCGCAACATCCACGACACCTGCCATGAAACCGCCGATGAATATGGCGCGCCCGGCGATTATGTCATCGGCGCGAACATCGCGGGTTTCGTGCGCGTGGCCGATGCAATGACCATGCTGGGCGTGATCTGAGTGGGGGCGGCGGCACATGTGCCGCCGTCCGCCCTCCCGCATCAGGCGAGGGTCAGCACCACCTTGCCCTTGGCCCGCCCGGTCTCAAGATAGGCCAGCGCGGCCGGCGCCTGATCCAGCGGAAAGGTCCGGTCGATGATCACCCGCAGCGTGCCGTCGTCGATCAGCCGGGCCAGCAGCGCCAGCCCCTTGGCATCGGGGCGCATGAACAGATAGCGATACCCGACACCAGCGCGCCGGGCTGCGGCGCGAACCCCAAGGCTGGCCAGCCAGAACAGCGCCGCCAGCCCCCGACGACCGCCCAGATCCTGCAGGGCGGTCTGCGGCTCGGGCATGTCGGCGACCGAGACCACCCGGCCACCCGGCTTCACCACCCGGAACATCTGCCGCAATGTGTCGCCGCCGATCAGGTCAAACCCCGCATCGAAATCACGCGGATGCGCGTCGATGCGGTCGGTCGTATAGTCGATGACGGCATCCGCCCCCAGATCGCGCACCAGCCCCGCCCCGCGCGCCGAGGCGGTGGTCGTCACATGCGCGCCCAGCCATTTGGCGATCTGGATGGCAAAGCCACCCACACCGCCCGCCCCGCCCGAGATCAGCACCCGCTGCCCCGGTTGCAACGCCAGCACATCACGCAGCGCCTGCAACGCGGTCAGCCCGGCCAAGGGCACCGCAGCCGCCGTGACCGCATCGACCGATACCGGGGCATGGGCCAGAATATCGGCGCCGACCAGGGCGCGCTCGGCAAAGGCGCCGCCGCCGTCCTTTGCCAGCCGCGCGAAAACGCGGTCGCCCGGCGCAAACCTGTCAACGCCCGTGCCCACGGCCAGCACCCGGCCCGCGATTTCATTGCCCAGAACGATGGGCAGCGCAGGCCGCATGATCGGGCGCAGATCGCCGTTGCGGAACTTGAAATCGACCGGGTTCAGGCCCGCCGCTTCGATCGCCACCAGCACCTTGCCCGGCCCGGGCGATGGCGGATCGGCGACTTCGGTCACCTGCGACCCGCTGGCATCTCCGTATCTCTGCATCACATAGGCGCGCATCGCGATCCCCCTTTGGCCGGTGTTCAGATACATCTGGGCCAGAGAACGGCCACCGCAACCCCCAGAACGCAAAACGCCCGGTCCTGCGACCGGGCGTTTCATCTGGCATTGGCTGCGGCCTTAGCGGCGCAGGCCCAGCTTGCCGATCAGGGCGGTATAGCGGCCTTCGTCCTTGGCCTTCAGATAGTCCAGCAGCTTGCGGCGCTGCGCGACCATCATCAGCAGACCACGGCGCGAGTGGTTGTCTTTCTTGTGCGACTTGAAATGCTCGGTCAGGGTCGCGATGCGCGACGACAGGATGGCAACCTGCACTTCGGGCGAACCGGTGTCGCCGGCTTTGGTGCCGTATTCCTTGATGACGCGGGCTTTGTCTTCGGCGGTGATCGACATCGGGATCTCCTGTGTTAGGGGTTCGGGCCAAGCCGGGATGTCGTCCAGCAGGGTCCATGGAAACCGCCAGCCAAAGGCCAGCGGATGCGCGCGGATAGACGGAATCGTGCGGCAAGGCAAGGGTTATCGGCAGATCACACCGTCAGCCTTTGAAGCTGGATGGCGTCGGCGGTCAGGCCGCTGTCGGCCTTGACCTGCGCCACGGCCACGCCGTCGATGACGATATGCAGATGGGCGCCGTCGTCGTCCGGTTGCACCGCAACCTGCGGGGTCTGACCATCGGGCCCGGGAACATAGCCGATGACGATCTGATCTTGCGCGGGGTCGTAGTCGGCCAGCCGGGTGATGCTGCCGTCCAGCGTGCTGACCTCGGTCAGGCCGGGGTTCAGCAGAAAGCGGTCGGCACCCTCGTTGCCCTCGGCATGATCGCCTGCGCCGACAACGATCACATCGTCATCCTTGCCACCATTGACGTAATCCAGACCGTCATCGCCCGGCGCGGACGCGGACTGGGTATCGCTGCCCGACAGGGTGTCGGCGCCTTCGCCGCCCATCACCTCATCCCGGCCATGGCCGCCCAGGATCAGGTCGGCGCCTTCATTGCCGAACAGCGAATCCATGCCGTCGCCGCCCAGCACCGTGTCATGGCCGTCGCCGCCATAGGCAAGGTCATGGCCCGCGCCCGCCTCCAGGCTGTCATCGCCAAAGTGACCCGCCAGCGAGTCGTTGCCGGCCCCGCCCAGGATCGTGTCATTGCCGCCGATCCCGTGCAGCCAATCGCCATCCGCGCCCCCCTCGATCAGGTCGTCGCCTTCGCCGCCGAACATGTCGTCGCGCCCGGCATGGCCGCGCAGGGTGTCATCGCCGCTGCCGCCGTTCATCTGGTCGTCCCTGGCGGTGCCGTCCAGAAATTCGCCCAGGGGGGTGCCGGGGATGATGTCGCCGCTTGGCGAATCGTCGCCATCACCGGTGCCGTCATCGACCGGCAGGTCATCGGCATCGGTGCCGCTGGTCACATCCAGCGACAGGCCCGCCATCATCAGCGCCAGAAACCCGGTTATCAGGAACATGATCGCACCCCTTCACTGGCACAACCATGCCACGAACCGGGTGGTGTTACGAAACGGAAAGTAAAGCTGTGGTTAATCGGGCAGTTGAAACAGCCGATCAGGCGCGAAATCGCCGCCTTGCCAGCGTCCCAGCCCAACCGGACGGCCCGCGGCACTGGCCCAGCACGCCGCGCCCCAGTCCAGCGCCTGCACCGGAATGCCCGGCGCGGGGTTGCCGTTGCGCACGCGGATCGCCGATTCGGGCGGCAGGCGCACCTCGGGCAGGTCGGTCAGCGCGGCCTCAAGCGGCAGGATGCGGTCGTCCAGACTGCCCGCGAGCGCACCGTCGATCTGCGCAAAGGGCACCGCATCGGCCAGATCGAACGGCCCCGACCAGATCCGCCGCAGCGTCACCACATGGCCTAGGCAGCCCAACTTGCGCCCCAGATCTCGGGCAATGGCGCGCACGTAGCCGCCCTTGCCGCAGACCAGCCGCAGCACCGCCGTATCGACATCAGGCGTGTCGATCAGCGTCAGCTCACCCACCCACAGATCGCGCGGGGCCAGATCCATCGCCACGCCCTCGCGCGCCAGGTCATAGGCGCGTTCGCCATCGACCTTGACCGCCGAGACCTGCGGCGGCACCTGCTGGATCAGCCCGCAAAACCCCGGCAGCGCGGCGATGATCTGCCCCGCATCGGGCCGCAGGTCCGAGGTCACGGTGACCGCGCCCGAGGCATCGTCGCTGGTCGTCTCGGCCCCCCAGCGGACCTGAAAATCATAGGCCTTCAGCGCGTCGGTCAGCACCGCGACGGTCTTGGTCGCCTCGCCCAGCGCGACGGCCAGAATGCCGGTCGCATCGGGATCCAGCGTGCCGGCATGGCCCGCCTTGGTCGCGTCAAAGGCGCGGCGCACGGCGCTGACCACGGTGGTCGACCCGATGCCCGCGGGCTTGTCCACCACCACCCAGCCGGAAATCGCGCGGCCCTTTTTCCTGCGTGCCATCTGTCACCCCATTCGCAAGCCGCCGGGGCTATCGCGGCGGCCCGGCACGGTCAACCCTTGGGCGCGACCACGCCGATGATCGGGCCCATCGCCCGGCCCAGATCCGCCCGGCCCACCGAGGGCGCATAGAGGCGCGAAATCGAGCCGTCGAAATACAGCGCATTCGGCACGTCCAGCCCGTCGCGGAACAGCCGGGCAAAGTCGTGGAACGTTACCGGCCGGTTCGAGATGGCGAAATAGGCGGTCTGCCCGTCGCGCGACACGCCCACGCCGTTGCGGATATAGCGCGACCGCGAATCGGGCAGGAAACGCGGGTGCAGATCGCCGTCGATCACCAGCATCGGCCCGGACTGGCTGGCAAAGCGGCAATCGGGCGGGGCCTTGGCAAAAGCGCGGCTTTCGATCACCGCAAACCGGTCGGTCACGCAAAAGACGCCGTTCGGGCGCATCCCGAAATTGCCGGGACCGGACGCGGTGACGATCGGCGCAATCTGGCGCCCGTTTTCGATATGCAGGCCGACCGGGCTGCGATCCAGATGATACATCCCGGCGTTCATCGCAAAGACCAGCCGTTCGCCCGCAGGAAGGGCCTCGGCAACGGCGCTGAACTGACCATAGGGATGGCCATTGCCGTCGCGCAACCATAGCCGCAGATCGGCGCCCGCCCGCACCGTGCAGACCACCGCGCCGATGCCGTCATGATCGAAGGGCGCGCAGACCGTATCGCTGGCGCTGACCGGCCCGGCCAGCAGCGCCAGCCCGGCCCCGGCGATCAGCCCCAGCCTGCGCTTAATTCGCGCGGCGGTCGTCATCGTCCTGATCCTGGTCGTCGTCCCCGGCCAGATCGCGCTGCACCCGGTCATCGGCGAACATCCGGCGGGTGTCGTCCAGCCGGTCGAAGGTCTCGTCGATCTGGAACCGCAGTTCGGGCGCGAATTTCAGCGCCATCCCCTTGGCAACCAGATGGCGCAGCTCACCCTTGTTGCGGCGCAGCGCGGCCAGGGCCTCATCGGCGTGACCGCCGCCCAGCGGCAACACATAGGCCGTCGCCACCTTGAGGTCGGGCGAGGTCCGCACCTCGCCCACGGTGATCGAGTGGCGATTCAGGTCGGGGTCATGCACGTCGCCACGCAGCAGGACTTCGGACAGACGGTGGCGGATCAGCTCGCCCACGCGAAGCTGCCGCTGCGACGGGCCACGCCCGGTATTGAAACGATTGGTTGCCATGGCCCAGATGTAGGGGATTGCGCCCTGCGCCGCAACGCGCGATCACCGCACAAAAGCGACAAGGATGGGCGTGATGGTGGACAAACCCGGAATCGTGGTGACCGGCGTATCGGGGCGCATGGGCCGGATGCTGGTGCAACAGATCACGGCCAGCGATCAGGCCCGGCTGGTGGGCGCGCTGGAACGCCCCGGCCATGACTGGATCGGGCAGGATCTGGGGGTTGCCATGGGCGGCGCGGCCAATGGCGTGATCGTCAGTGATGACGCGGTAGAGACTTTTGCCCGCGCACAGGCGGTGATCGACTTCACCGCCCCCGCCGCCACGGTCGAGTTCGCCACACTGGCCGCGCAGGCCCGCGCCGTGCACGTAATCGGCACCACCGGCCTTGAGCCCGTGCATCTGGCACATCTGAAGGCCTGCGCCCGCCACGCCGTCATCATCCGCGCCGGCAACATGAGCCTGGGCGTCAACCTGCTGGTCGGCTTGACGCGCAAGGTTGCCGCCGCGCTTGGCACCGATTGGGACATCGAGGTGGTCGAGGCCCACCACCGTCACAAGGTCGACGCCCCATCCGGCACCGCGCTGATGCTGGGCCAGGCCGCAGCCGAGGGGCGCGGCGCCGATCTGGACAGCCTGCGCACCCCCGCGCGTGAGGGGATCACCGGCGCGCGCACGCCCGGAAGCATCGGCTTTGCCGCGATCCGGGGCGGCGATGTGGTGGGCGAACATGACGTCATCTTTGCCGCCGATGGCGAAAGGGTGGTGCTGCGCCACCTGGCCACCGACCGCGCGATCTTTGCGCGCGGCGCGCTGCGGGCGGCGATCTGGGGCCAGAACCGCGACCCCGGCGAATATGACATGGCCGACGTGCTGGGGCTGTGACGCCCTAAAAGTCGATGGCGATGCCTTTTTTCTCCCAGTCGCCGAAGCGCACGGCCTCGGGGCCTTGGTCGCGGCCACCCAGTTCGGGGGGCAGGTCCAGCGGCGCAGCGGCAGCGCGACGGGCGTCGGCCTCGGCCAGGGCGCGCTGCGCGGCGGCAGGCAGGGCGGCGCGGCGCGCGGCCTCATCGCGGTCAGGGGTGGCGGGATCAATCGTGGTGTCGTCGCTCATGCCGCCATGCTACAGGCAGCGGCAGATGACAGCAAGGCAGGCCGATGACCGATACCCCGCATGACACCGCACACGACCCCGCGCGCGAGGCCGCCTTTCGCCTGATCCGGGGGGTGACATCCGAGGGGCGGAGCCTTGGCGATCAGGCGGGCGATCTGGCCGGGCTGCCCCCAGACCAGCGCGCCCGCGCCGGCCGGCTGGCGGCGCAGACGCTGCGCCATGCCGCCCGGGCCGACGCGCTGCTGGCACCGCTTTTGCGCCGGTCGCCGCCCGATGCGGTGCGCGATGCACTGCGGCTGGCGGTGGTCGAGATGGCCGCCGAAGCCGCCCCGCCCCATGCAGTCGTCAATGATGCCGTGGCACGCGCGCGGCGGCTGGGGGCGTCCTTTGCCGGGCTGACCAATGCCGTGCTGCGCAAGGTCGACCTGGCCTCCTGGGACGCCCTGCCGCCAGCGACGCTGCCCGCCTGGCTGCGCACGCCGCTGGTCAAGCACTGGGGAAAGGGCGTCGCTGCGGCGATCGAGGCCGCGCATCTGATCCCCGCCCCGATCGACCTGACGCCCCGGTCAGGCGACGCGACGGCCTTGGCCGAACAGGTCGGGGGCACCGCGCTGCCGACCGGATCGGTGCGCCTGCCTGCGGGCACGCAGGTCACCGCGCTGCCCGGCTATGCCACGGGTGACTGGTGGGTGCAGGATGCCGCCGCCGCGCTGCCCGCGCGGCTGCTGGCCGCCCAGCCGGGCGAGGCCGTGGCCGACCTGTGCGCCGCGCCGGGTGGCAAGACCTTGCAACTGGCCGCCCACGGCGCCCGGGTCACGGCGCTAGACCTGTCACCCAGCCGGGCCGAGCGGATCAGCCAGAACCTGACCCGCTGCAACCTGACCGCGGAGGTGGTGATCGGTGACGCGCTGGACTGGCGGCCCGCACAACCACTGGATGCCGTTCTGCTGGACGCGCCCTGTTCAGCCACCGGCACCATCCGCCGCCACCCCGACCTGCCCTTCCTGCGCGACGGCGCGGCGATCCCGCAGATCGTCGCCCTGCAAGCCCGGCTGATCGACGCGGCGCTTGCCATGCTGCGACCCGGCGGGCGGCTGGTCTATGCCGTCTGCTCGCTTCACCCGGCCGAGGGCGAGGGCCAGATCGCCGCCGCTCTGACCCGCCACCCCGACCTGCGCCTCCTGCCCGCCGATCTGCCCGGCACCGAAGCCTTCCGCGCACCCGATGGCAGCCTGCGCACCCGGCCCGACCTATGGGCCGACCGGGGCGGCATCGACGGCTTCTATATCGCGGCGCTGACGCGGGATTGAGGCTGCGGATGAGTATTTGGACAAAGCGGAAGATGCCATTTCCTCTTTGCCCAAATACTCACCCCCGCGGTGCCGCCGCGCGCCGCAGCCGGTCATTGATCGCCAGTCCCAGCCCGTGATCGGGGATCGGGGCGACGGCGATGGGGCGGGTGCTGGCATCGGCGCGGTGCAGGGCGGCGAACAGGGCGCTTGCGGCCTCGGCCAAATCGCCCGTGAGTGACAGATTGTCATCGCCCGCGACCGCACCGAAGCCGATCAGCCACTCGCCCGGCTGCGCCGTGATCGCGTTCAGCCGAACCCTGGCTGCGGGGGCGTAATGGCTGTCCATCATGCCGGGCGCGGCGATGTCCGGGCCATCGGGCGCGGCCAGCGGCTGTCCCAGACAGGCGGCGATGGCCTCGGGCGGGATGCCGCCGGGGCGTAGCAGGCGCGGCGGGGTGCCGGGGGCCAGGATCGTCGATTCCAGCCCCACCGGGCTGCCGCCGCCATCCAGGATCGCGGCGATCCGGCCATCAAGCCCCGCGGCCACATGCGCCGCGCGGGTGGGGCTGATCCGGCCCGAAGGGTTGGCCGAAGGCGCCGCCACCGGCCCGTCGAAGGCCGCCAGCAGCGCCTGCGCCACCGGGTGCGCGGGCATCCGCAGCCCGACCGTCGCCAGCCCCGCCGTCACCAGATCCGACAGCCCCGCGCCCGGCCGCAGCGGCAGCACCAGCGTCAGCGCGCCGGGCCAGAAGGCCGCCGCCAGACGCTCCGCCTGATCGTCGAACACCGCCAGCCGCAGCGCCTGATCCAGGCTGGCGACATGCACGATCAGCGGGTTGAAGCTGGGCCGGTCCTTGGCCGCATAGATCCCCGCGACAGCGCGGGAATCACGCGCATCCGCGCCCAGCCCGTACACCGTCTCGGTCGGAAAGGCGACGCACAGCCCCTGCCCCAGCAGCTGCGCCGCCCGCGCGATGCCCGCCGCATCCGCAGTCAGGTGTTCGGTCTGAAAGGCTTTTTCCGGCATCGGCATCTCGGTGATCGGCTGACGCAGCGTAGGGGTTGCCGCGTCAAGGCCTTTGCGGTCAGGATGGCTGCCATGGGCATAGACAAGTGCGCCGGTTTTGCAAGGCGAAGCAGGAGGAACCATGACCTTTCGCGCCCCCGTCGCGGACATCCGCTTTATCCTGGATCGCGTTGTGCCGCTGGCCCCGGTCGCCGCGACCGACCGCTTTGCCGAAGCCACCCCCGACACGGTTGAGGCGATCCTGACCGAGGCCGGGCGGCTGTGCGATCAGGTGATCGCGCCGCTGAACCGGGGGTCGGACCTGAACCCCTCGCGGCTTGAAAACGGGGTGGTGCGGTCCTCGCCCGGCTTTGTCGATGCCTTCCGCCAGATCGCCGAAGGCGGCTGGGTGGGGCTGGCGACCGATCCCGAATATGGCGGCTCGGGCCTGCCGCAGGCGCTGAACATGGCCGTGAACGAGATGATGGCCGGGGCCTGCCTGGCGCTGGAGCTGAACCCGCTCTTGACCCAGGGCCAGATCGAGGCGCTGGAACATCACGCCAGCGACGAGCAGAAGGCGCTGTATATCCCCAAGCTGGCCTCGGGCGAGTGGTCGGGGACGATGAACCTGACCGAACCGGGCGCGGGGTCGGATGTCGGCGCACTGCGCACCAAGGCCGAACCGAAGGGCGACGGCACCTTTGCGATCACCGGGCAGAAGATCTTCATCACCTGGGGCGACAATGATTGTGTCGAAAACGTCAGCCACCTGGTGCTGGCGCGGCTGCCCGATGCCCCCGCCGGCACGCGCGGCATCAGCCTGTTTTTGGTGCCGAAGCTGATCCCCGATGCGAATGGCAAGCCGGGCCAGGCCAACAGCCTGAAGGTCGTCAGCCTGGAACACAAGCTGGGCATCCACGGCAGCCCGACCTGCGTGATGTCCTATGACGGCGCGACCGGCTGGATGGTGGGCGAGCCGAACAAGGGCATGGCGGCGATGTTCACGATGATGAACAACGCCCGGCTGGCGGTCGGGATGCAGGGCATCGGCGTGGCCGAGGCCGCCACGCAAAAGGCCGCCGCCTATGCCGCCGAGCGGGTGCAGATGGGCGCCATCATCAACCATGCCGATGTGCGCCGGATGCTGGCCACGATGCGCGCCGAGGTCTTTGCCGCCCGCGCCATCGCCTTGTCCTGCGCCGTCGCGCTGGACATGGGTCGCGCCACCGGCGACGACGACTGGGCCGCCCGCGCCGCGCTGCTGACGCCGATCGCCAAGGCCTATGGCACCGATGTGGGTTGCCGCGTCTCGGAAACCGGGGTGCAGGTCCACGGCGGCATGGGCTATATCGAGGAAACCGGCGCCGCCCAATTCTACCGCGACGCCCGCATCACTCCGATCTATGAGGGCACGAACGGCATTCAGGCGATGGACCTGGTCGGCCGCAAGATGATGGACGGGGGCGAGGCCGCCTTCCGCCTGATCCAGGAGGTTCAGGACTATGCGGCCCGCGTCCGTCACGATGGCGGCGATCTGGCGGGTCTGGCGACCGATGTCTGGAACGCCGCCGAAAACCTGCGCGAGGCGACGGAAGCCTTGGCGGCGCAGGATCTGACCGGCCGTTTCGCAGGTGCGGTGCCCTATCTGGATGCCTTTGCCCGCGTTCTGGGCGCGCATTACCACTTGCGCGCCGCCGTGGCCGAGGGTGCCAGCGGCGACCGCACCGCCTTGGCGCGCGTCTATGTGAAACGGCTGCTGCCGCGTCATGCCGCTTCGCTGGCCGAGGCCCGGCTGGGCGAGGGCGATCTTTACGCCGTCTCGGACGCGGCCTTTGCCGGATAGCGGGCGCGATGTGACCGGCGCGATCCGCTTTCCGCATGAGACCCCGCCGGATGAGGGCGCGGCGATCGAAGTCGCGCCCGGCGTGCTGTGGCTGCGCCTGCCGCTGCCGATGACGCTGGACCATGTGAATTGCTATGCACTGGATGACACCCGTCATGGCGGCACCGGCTGGACGCTGATCGACACCGGCATGGACACGCGCCGCAGCCGCGCGATCTGGGAACGGCTGCTGGCCGGGCCGCTGGCGGGCAAGCCGGTCGCGCGGGTGGTGCTGACCCATTACCACCCCGATCATGTCGGCCTTGCCGGTTGGTTCCAGACGCGCGGGGCCGAGCTGTGGACCAGCCGCACCAGTTGGCTGTTCGCCCGGATGCTGGTGCTGGACCCACAAGACCGCCCCGCGCCCGAGACGCTGGCCTTTTGGCGGCAGGCCGGGATGGACCCGGACCTGCTGGCCCGCCGCGCCGCGGAACGGCCCTTCAACTTTGCCGATTGCGTGCATCCGCTGCCCTTGGGTTTTCACCGCATCGACGAAGGCCAGGTGATCCGCATGGGCGGGCGCGATTGGGATGTGGTCTTTGGCCACGGCCATGCCCCCGATCACGCAGTTTTCTTCAGCCGCGACGACGATCTGGTGATCGGCGGCGACCAGCTTTTGCCCGGCATTTCCGCCAATCTGGGCGTCTATGCGACCGAGCCTGACGCCGATCCGGTCGGCGACTGGCTGGACAGTTGCGCGCGCCTGTCCAGCCGCGCCCGCATCGATCATCTGGTGCTGCCCGGCCACAAGCTGCCCTTCACCGGCCTGCCGCTGCGGCTGCGCCAGATGCGCGCCAATCACCATGCCGCGCTGGATCGGCTGGCGGCACATCTTGCCCGGCCCGGCACCGCCGTTTCGGGTTTTGGCGCGCTGTTCAAACGCCCCATCGGTGAGGGGGAGTATGGCCTCGCCCTGGTCGAGGCCGTGGGCCATGTCAACCGCCTGCGGCGTGAAGGGCGTATCCGCCCCGCCGGGCTGGACGACCACGGCGGGCAGTTGTGGCAGGCCGTCTAGGCCGCGCGCCAAAGTGGAAAGGCCGGGTGTGCGGCCCGGCCTTGTCGCGGAACTTTGGTGAAGTATCCTGATCTTACATGTGATAGGCGCTTTCACCATGCGACGAAAGGTCTAGCCCCTGGCGTTCGGCATCGGCATCGACCCGCAGGCCGATGGTCGCGTCGATCAGCTTGAACAGCACCAGCGACACCAGACCCGACCAGATCACGGTCACGCCCACGCCCATGGCCTGCACGACGAACTGGCTGGCGATGCTGAAATCCGCCGCGCCGGTGCCGCCCAGGCTGGGGGCGGTGAACACCGCCGTGCCAAGCGCGCCGATGATGCCGCCGACGCCGTGAATGCCGAACACATCCAGACTGTCGTCATAGCCGAAGACCTGCTTGACGCGCGTCACGAACAGATAGCACCCGCCCGAGGCCAACGCCCCCAGCACGATCGCCCCCATCGGCCCGACCGTGCCCGCCGCCGGCGTCACCGCGACCAGCCCGGCCACCAGCCCCGAGGCCGCACCCAAGAGCGAGGCCTTGCCGCGCGCCGCCCATTCGATCACCACCCAGGCCAGGATCGCCCCCGCCGTAGCGGTCAGCGTGTTGATCATCGCCAAAGCGGCGGTCGGGTTCGCCTCAAGCGCGGAACCGGCGTTGAAGCCGAACCAGCCCACCCACAGGATCGCCGCACCGACCAGCGTCAGCGTCATCGAATGCGGCGCCATCATGTCGCGGCCATAGCCGATGCGCGGGCCGATGACGATGGCCCCGACCAGGGCCGCGATACCCGCGTTGATATGCACCACCGTGCCGCCCGCGAAATCCAGCGCGCCCCAGCCGTAGATCAGCCCCGAGGCATCCCAGACCATATGCGCCACCGGGAAATAGACGATGCTGACCCAGGCCGCGATGAACAGCATCAGCGCCGAAAACCGGATGCGTTCGGCAAAGCCACCGATGATCAGCGCGGCGGTGATCGCGGCGAAGGTCATCTGAAAGGCGATGAACAGATATTCGGGCAGCACGACGCCCTCGGTAAAGGTCGCGGCCACGCTGTCGGGGGTGACGCCGGCCAGAAACGCCTTGGACAGCCCGCCCCAGAAGGCCCCGGTGCCGCCGCCAAAGGCCACCGAATAGCCATAGGCAACCCACAGGATCATCACCAAGGCGGTGATCGTGGTGGTCTGCATCAGCACCGACAGCATGTTCTTGGCCCGCACCAGACCGCCATAGAACAGCGCCACCCCCGGCAGGATCATGAACAGGACCAGCAGTGTCGAGGTCATCATCCAGGCCACATCGCCCTTGTCCATCACCGGGGCAACCTCTTGCGCCCACAGCGCGCCGGGGGCGGTCAACGCCGCCAGCAGCGGCGGCAATTTGCGAATGCGTGTCATCATCTTGATCCCCTTTTGCACGCGCTTAAAGCGCATCATCCCCGACCTCGCCGGTGCGCACGCGCATGGCCTGGTCGACATCCAGAACGAAAATCTTGCCGTCGCCGATCTTGCCGGTGCGGGCGGTGGTGGCGATGGCCTGCACGGTGGCCTCGACCTCGGCATCGGGCACCACCACCTCGATGCGCATCTTGGGCACGAAGCTGACCGCATATTCGGCGCCGCGATACACTTCGGTATGGCCGGACTGGGTGCCAAAGCCCTTGATCTCGGTCACCATCATGCCGCGAACGCCGATCCCGGTCAGCGCCTCGCGAACATCCTCCAGCTTGAACGGCTTGATCGCCGCGATGATCAGTTTCACCTGCACCTCCTGTGGGTTGCCTGGTGCCAGACTTGGCCCGCCGCACCGCAGCGCCAAGCCGGGCCGCGATTTTCGCGGCAGCGCGGCACGAAACGGTCATCCGATGGGCGGTCACAGCGCCGGATGCCGCATTTTCGGGCAGGGTAAGAACTGCGTGTTCCGCCGCGTGATCGCGACAAGATTCTTCGCATTGCCCCGGAATGGCTGTATGGTCGCCCCCCAAAGGGCCGGGACAGGTCCGACGGATCGCAGGTTCAGGCAAGGATGCCGCGCAGGGTCGCGGCGCGGAAAGGGCATTCATGGCACAGCAGGGCAACGGGTCGGGCAAAGGCAACGGTCCGCGCCGGGAACGGCTGGCCGCCGATGCGCGCTATGCCAAGACGCCCGAGAAGGCGCCCACCAAACCGGCCCCCCGCAAGCCGCAGCCTGCCGCTGGCTCGGGCCGCAGCCTTGGCCCGATCGGGATCTTGCTGACGCTGCTGGCGCGGTTTTTCGGCGGCACCATCGGGCTGATCTTCCGGGTGATCTGGGGGGTGACCTGGCGGCTGGGCATGACCGTGGGCGCGATCCTGGGGCTATCGGTCTTTTACATGTATTCCACCCTGCCCGATGCCGCAGCGCTGATGGATGGCCGCGCCCGCGGCTCGGTCACGCTGATGGATCGCAACGGCGAGATCATCGCCTGGCGCGGCGAAACCTATGACAACGTGACCGCCGACAGCGTGGCCCCGGCGCTGAAGAACGCCGTCATCGCCACCGAGGACAAGCGCTTTTACGGCCACCTTGGCATCAGCCCGCGCGGCATCATCGGCGCGATGCGCACCAATATCGCCGAAGGCCGTGGTCCGCTTGAGGGCGCGGGCGGCTCGACCATCACCGTGCAGGTCGCCAAACTGCTGTGCCTGGGCGTCGCCTACAACCCCGACGAATGGAAATCCGAAGCGGAGTATGAGGCGGACTGCCGCAAGTCCTCGATCTGGCGCAAGGTGAAAGAGGTTCCCTATGCCCTGGCGATGGAGGCGAAATATTCCAAGGATGAGATCCTGACCATCTATCTGAATCGCGCCTATCTGGGTGCCGGTGCGCGCGGGTTCGAGGCGGCCTCCGAACGCTATTTCGACAAGAAGGCCGCCGACCTGAACCCGGCCGAGGCGGCGATGCTAGCGGGCCTGCTGAAGGCGCCGTCCTATTTCTCGCCCACGTCGAATCTGGAACGGTCGCGCGAACGGGCGCGGCTGGTGCTGGGGCTGATGCGCGAACAGGATTACCTGACCCAGGCCGAATATGACGCGGCCATCGCCAATCCGGCGGAACTGTCGCGGTCGGCCACCTACAAGGCAGGCGGCTGGTTTGCCGATTGGGTGATGGAAACCGCGCCATCCTTCCTGTCGCGCGAAACGACCGAAGACGTGGTGATGCGCACGACCTTCGACCAAAAGATGCAGCGCGCCGCCGAACGCGCCCTGCGCAATGTCTTTGCCGAAAAGGTCAAGGACGGGTCGAACGCCCAGGCGGCGGTGGTCATCATGTCCGCCGATGGCGCGGTGCGCGCGATGATCGGCGGGCGCAACCAGCCCGAGCCGGGGGCCTTCAACCGCGCCACCATGGCCAAGCGCCAGACCGGATCATCGTTCAAACCCTTTGTTTTCGCCGCCGCGCTGGATCTAGGTTACACGCCCGACAGCATCGTCGATGACGCGCCGATCACCATCCGCCAGCGGGGGTCGCGGCCCTGGTCGCCCGAAAACTATACCCGCACCTTCCGCGGCCCGGTCAGCCTGACCACCGCGCTGTCGCAATCGCTGAACACCGCCACCATCCGCCTGCAAGAGGCCGTGGGGCGCGAGGCCGTGCGCCACGTCGCCGCCGATTTCGGCTTTGCCAGCGACCTCACCACCTCGCCGTCGCTGGGGCTTGGCGTGTCGGAATCCTCGCTTCTGGAAATGACCGGGGCCTATGCCGGCATCCTGAACGGCGGCACTTCGGTCCGGCCCTATGGCATCGCAGAGCTGCGCATCCGCGGCGACAACCAGCCGCTGATCGGCGCCTCGGGCGGGATGGGTGAGCGGGTCATCTCGCAACGCGCGGCGCAGGAACTGACCTGGATGATGCGCCAGGTGATTGACGGCGGCACCGGCAGCCGCGCGCGCCTCCCCGAAGGCCGCCCGGCGGCGGGCAAGACCGGCACCACCTCGGCGGCGCGCGATGCCTGGTTCATCGGCTTTACCGCGCAATATGTGGCCGGGGTCTGGATGGGCTATGACGACAACACGCCGCTGAAGGGCGTGACCGGCGGCGGCCTGCCCGCCGAGATCTGGCAGGCGGTCATGGCCGAAATCCACAAGGGCGTGCCGGTCGAGCCGCTGACCGGCAAACCCGCGCCGCGCCCCACGACCGCCGGAACGGCGCTGTCCTCCACCCCGCAAAGCCAGGGCGACCTGTTCACCTCGCAACCCTCGGCCCAGCCCGCGCCGGCCACGATCCCGCCCGGCACCAATCCCGACGTGGCCGAGGACATCTTGAAGGACGTGCTGGGCCAGTTTAACTGACCCCGCCCGTTCCGGGCCATCTTCAAAACCCGTGATTTTTCAAATGGGTGACTTTTTCGTCAATTCGATGGAGCGCCTGGTGGCGGTCATCGTCGTCTTTGCCCTGCTGCTGGTGCTGACGTCGATCGCGGTGATGTTCAGCGCCCAAGGCGGCTTCCTGCAAGGGCTGTTGATGCTGGTCCTTGGCAGCCTTTACATGGTGCTGATGTTCGGCATGGTCCATGTCGTTCTGGCGATCCGCGCCAACACCCGCCGCACCGCCATCGCGACCGAGGCGCTGCTGGCCCGCCAAGGCTGACCCCGCCTGAAGGGGGCAACGCCCGCCCCCTTCTTTCTTGCCCAAATACGCATCCCCGGCCGGGGCCGCAGATCAGGCCTCAGGCAGGATCAGATGCGCCCGCGCCGCCTGCACCAGCGGCGCGAAGTCCTGGGGCGCGGCGGCCATATGCTCGGCCAGTTCGGCGCGCATAGCGGGCGCCCAGAAATCGTTCAGATGCGCGGCCACGCGCGCCGCCTGATCGCCGCCCGGCTGGCTGGCGAAAAACGCGGCGATCTGGTTGGCCATGGGGACGATGCGATTGGACATGTCAGCCTCGGATCCGTTCGGGGTGGGTGTAAAGATCAAAGCGGCCATGACGCGCCGATGCGGCGACGGTCACACCCGCGCGGTCAGCCAGATCCAGCGCCTGCGCCGTGGGGGCCGAGGCGGCGATCAGCACCGGGCAACGCGCGAAGGCCGCCTTTTGCACCATGTCGACCGAGACCCGGCTGGTCAGCACGATGGCCCCGCTGGTGGGGTCGATGCCGCCCCGGATCAGCGCGCCGATCAGCTTGTCCAGCGCATTGTGCCGCCCCACATCCTCACGCGCCAGCAGGATGCCGCCTGCCTGCCAGAACCCGGCGGCGTGGACGGCGACGGTTTCGTCATGCAGCGGCTGATGGGCACGCAGCACCTCGGTCGCCTGCGCGACATCAGCGGCGGGCAGGGTCAGGCCGCCCGGCGGCAGAGGGTCTACGGGCCGCAGCGCCTGCGCCAGGCTGTCGATCCCGCACAACCCGCAGCCGACCGGCCCCATCATCGAGCGGCGCCGCGCGTTCAGCGCCGCCGCCCTATCCGCGGCCAGCCAGACGCGCGCCTCATGCCCGGTGTCATGGGTGACAATCTCGATGTCGCGGATCTGGTCGGGGGTCTCGACATAGCCCTCGGTCAGGGCGAAGCCGGTGGCGAAATCCGCCAGATCGGCGGGCGTCGCCATCATCACCGCCTGGGTCTGGGCGTCGAACACCATCGCCACCGGCACTTCCGCCGGAAGGCTGCGCGCCGACCCGTCATGGGTCGTGATCCGACGGGTCGGCGCGTGCGTCATTCGGCAGCCGGCAGGATGCGGCGCGACCGTTCGGCATGGGCGGCATAGTCGTTCTGCCAATCCGACGGCCCGTTCGAGGGCGTCACCTGCACCGCCGTCACCTTGTATTCCGGGCAGTTCGTCGCCCAGTCGGAAAAGTCGGTGGTGATGACATTGGCCTGGGTCGCGGGGTGGTGGAAGGTCGTATAGACCACGCCCGGCGACACACGATCGGTGATGGTCACGCGCAGACTGGTTTCCCCCGCACGGCTGGCCAGCCGCACGAAGTCGCCGTCGCGGATGCCGCGATGTTCGGCGTCATGGGGGTGCATTTCCAACACGTCCTCGCCATGCCAGACCACGTTATCGGTGCGCCGGGTCTGCGCGCCGACGTTGTATTGCGACAGGATGCGCCCGGTCGTCAACAACAGCGGGAAGCGGGGGCCGGTGCGTTCGTCGGTCGGGATGTATTCGGTGACGATGAACCGCCCCTTGCCGCGCACGAAGCCGTCGATATGCATCAAGGGCGTGCCATCGGGCGCATCGTCATTGCACGGCCACTGGACCGATCCCCGCGCCTCAAGCAGGTCATAGCTGACATTGGCGAAACTGGGCGTGGTCGCCGCGATCTCATCCATGATCTGACTGGGGTGGGTGTAATCCCAGCCCGCGCCCATGGCATTGGCCAGCATCTGCGTGACCTGCCAATCCTCATAGCCGTTCAGCGGCGCCATCACCCGGCGGACGCGGTTGATGCGACGTTCGGCATTGGTGAAGGTGCCGTCCTTTTCCAGAAAGCTGCTGCCCGGCAGGAACACATGCGCATAGTTCGCCGTCTCGTTCAGGAACAGGTCGTGGACGATCACGCAGTCCATCGCCGCCAGCCCCGCCGCGACATGGTGGGTGTCGGGGTCGGATTGCAGGATGTCCTCGCCCTGGCAATACAGGCCCTTGAAGCGCCCGGCGACGGCGGCATCCAGCATGTTGGGGATCCGCAGGCCGGGTTCGGGGTCGATCTCCACGCCCCAGGCAGCTTCATAGATCGCCCGAACATCGGGGTTCTTGACGTGGCGATAGCCGGGCAGCTCATGCGGGAACGACCCCATGTCGCAGGAACCCTGCACGTTGTTCTGGCCGCGCAACGGGTTCACACCGACGCCGCGCCGCCCGATATTGCCGGTCAGCATGGCCAGGTTGGCAATGGCGATCACCGTGGTCGAGCCTTGCGAATGCTCGGTCACGCCCAGACCGTAATAGATCGCCGCATTGCCGCCGGTCGCATACAGCCGCGCGGCAGCGCGCAGGTCGGCGGCGGGCACGCCGGTCACGACCTCGGTCGCCTCGGGGGCGTGGCGGGGGTCGCGGATGAAATCCAGATATTCGCGGAAACTTTCATCCTCGCAGCGTTCCGCGATAAAGGCGTCATTCGCCAGCCCTTCGGTCACGATGACATGGGCCATGGCGCTGACCACGGCGACATTCGTGCCGGGGCGCAGGGGCAGATGCTGGGCCGCGCGGATATGCGGCGATTTCACCAGATCGATGCGGCGCGGGTCGATGACGATCAGCTTCGCCCCCTGCCGCAGCCGCTTTTTCAGGCGGCTGGCAAAGACCGGGTGGCCATCGGTCGGGTTCGCCCCGATCACCAGCACCACATCGGCCTCTTCCACGCTGTCGAAATCCTGCGTGCCGGCACTGGTGCCATAGGTCTGGCCCAGACCGTAACCGGTGGGCGAATGGCAGACGCGGGCGCAGGTGTCGGTGTTGTTGTTGCCAAACACCGCGCGGGTCAGCTTTTGCACCAGATAGGTTTCCTCATTGGTGCAGCGGCTTGAGGTGATCACCCCGATCGAGCGTTTGCCATGCTGATCCTGAATCGCGCGCAGGCGGTTCGCGGCAAAGCTCAGCGCCTCATCCCAGCCGACGACGCGCCAGGGCTGGTCGATGCTGTCGCGGATCATCGGGTTCAGGATGCGGTCCTTGTGCGTGGCATAGCCATAGGCGAAGCGGCCCTTGACGCAGCTATGGCCGTGGTTGGCGAGGCCCCCCTTGTGCGGGACCATGCGCACCAGCCGGTCGCCGTTCAGTTCCGCCTTGAAGCTGCACCCGACCCCACAATAGGCGCAGGTCGTGACCACCGACCGGGTCGGCGTGCCCAGATCGACCACCGATTTTTCCACCAGCGTCGCCGTCGGGCAGGCCTGCACGCAGGCCCCGCAGGACACGCAATCCGAGGTCAGGAAGGTGTCGTTCTTGGCCCCCGCCTTGATCCGGCTGTCAAAGCCGCGCCCCTCGATGGTCAGGGCGAAGGTGCCCTGCACCTCCTCGCAGGCGCGGACGCAGCGCATGCAGACGATGCACTTGGCCGGATCATAGGCGAAATAGGGGTTGGTTTCGTCCTTGGGGATATAGCGCGGGTTCGGGCCGGTGGCGCTGCGCTGCGCGAAATGGTTTTCACCCGGCGCATAGCGCACGTCGCGCAGGCCGACGACGCCGGCCATATCCTGCAATTCGCAATCGCCATTGGCCGCGCAGGTCAGGCAGTCCAGCGGGTGATCGCTGATATACAGCTCCATCACGCCCTTGCGGATGCGGGTCACCTTGTCGGATTGGGTATGCACGACCATGCCCGGCATGACCGGCGTGGTGCAGGAGGCCGGGGTGCCGCGCCGCCCCTCGATTTCCACAACGCACAACCGGCAGGAACCGAAGGCCTCAAGGCTGTCGGTGGCGCACAGCTTGGGCACGGTGATCCCGGCCTCGGCGGCGGCGCGCATGACCGATGTGCCCTCGGGGACGGTGACGGCGATGCCGTCGATGGTTAGCGTGACGGGGGCACCGTGGCGGGCGGGGGTGCCCATGTCGCGGTCGTCCCAGGGAATGATCAGGTCTTTCATTCCGCAGCCTCCTTGGCGCGCACGAAATCATCGGGGAAATGGGTCAGGGCCGACATCACCGGATAGGGGGTGAAGCCGCCAAGCGCACACAGCGAGCCTTCTTTCATCGTGTTGCACAGATCGGTCAGGATCGCGGGCGCGGCCGGATCGCCCGCGGCGATGCGGTCGATGGTTTCCACGCCGCGCACCGCGCCGATCCGGCAGGGGGTGCACTTACCGCAGCTTTCGATGGCGCAGAAGGTCATCGCAAAGCGCGCCATCGCCAGCATGTCGGCGCTGTCGTCAAACACCACGATCCCCGCATGGCCGATCAGCCCGCCCTTTTGATCGAAATCCTCGTATCCGAAGGGCGTGTCGAACTGCGCGGGCGGGATATAGGCGCCCAGGGGGCCGCCGACCTGCACCGCCTTCACCGGGCGACCGCTGGCGGTGCCGCCGCCGATCTCGTTCACGATGCGGCCAAGAGGCATCCCGAAGGCGCTTTCAAACAGCCCGCCGTGCTTGACGTTACCGGCGATCTGGATCGGCATCGTGCCCAGCGACCGGCCCAGGCCAAAGCCCGCGTAATGCGCCGCGCCTTTTTCCAGGATCACCGGCACGGTAGCAAGCGACAGTACGTTGTTGACCACGGTGGGCTTGCCGAACAATCCTTCGAGCGCGGGCAGCGGCGGCTTGGCGCGGACCACGCCGCGCTTGCCCTCAAGGCTGTTCAACAGGCTGGTTTCCTCGCCGCAGACATAGGCCCCGGCGCCGGTGCGCACCTCCATGTCGAAGGCGCGACCCGAACCCAGCACATCGCGGCCCAGCAGCCCGCGCGCGCGGGCAATGTCGATGGCCTGCGCCATGACGGCGATCGCGTCGGGATATTCCGACCTTGTATAGACATAGCCGCGCGTCGCCCCGGTGGCGAGGCCGGCAATCGCCATCCCCTCGATCAAGGTGAAGGGGTCGCCCTCCATCAGCATCCGGTCGGCAAAGGTGCCGCTGTCGCCCTCATCGGCGTTGCAGACGATGTATTTCTGCGCTGCCTTGGCCCCGGCGACGGTCTGCCATTTGATGCCGGTCGGGAAACCCGCGCCGCCGCGCCCGCGCAGGCCTGAGGCCGTGACCTCGGCCACGATGGCGGCGGGGTCCATGGCAATGGCGCGGCGCAGGCCGACCAGACCGCCGTGGGCCGCGTAATCATCCAGATCCAGTGGGTCGATCAGGCCGACGCGCGCAAAGGTCAGCCGGGTTTGCGCGGCAAAGAACGGGATGTCCTCGACCGTCCCCAGACTGGGGGTATTGCCGTCGAACAGGCCCGGCACATCGCGCAGCGTGACCGCGCCATGCGCCTTGCGGATGCCATCGCCCCAGTCGATTTCGACCAGCGGTTCCAGCCAGATCATGCCCCGGCTGCCATTGCGGATGACGCGGGCGTCCAGACCGCGCGCGGCGATTTCGGCGGTGATCGCGGCTGCGACCTCATCGGCGCCGACGGCGCGGGCGGCGGCATCGCGGGGAACGTAAATGCGCATCATGCCCCCAGATCCTTCAGCATGGCGGTCAGGCGGGGTTCGTCCAGCCGGGCGACCAGGTGATCTTCGCCGACGATGGCGGCGGGGCCGCTGGCGCAGAGGCCCAGGCAATAGACCGGTTCCACCGTCACCGCGCCATTGGCACTGGTGCCGTGCCAGGCCAGACCCAGCCGGGCAAGCGCGGCCTCGGCCACGGCCTCGCTGCCGCGCGCCTGGCAGGCCTCGGCCCGGCAGATCTTGACGACATGGCGGCCTGCCGGCACCTCGCGGAAGTCGTGGTAAAACGTCATCACGCCATGCACCTCGGCGCGGCCGATGTTCAGCGCATCGGCGATCAGCGGCACGGCGTCCTGCGGGACATGGCCGTATTCGCGTTGCAGCGCGTGCAGGATGGGCAGCAGCGGCCCCTCAAGCCCCATTTGGGACTGGATGATGGCGCGGATGGCGTCGGTCTGTGGCGTGGCAGGTTGCATGATCCCCCCTGGCTGTCGAACCAGTTACGCGGGGTCATCATGCGCAATCAATATCGCTATTCCGTTGAGTGATAGCCAAACCCTATCAAACGCGGGGTCGCGTCACCCGCGCGGCGGCGTCCAGCAGCGCCTGCAACAGCGGCGTCTGCGGCTCGGCCCAGGGCGCGATCAGGCCGACGGCATGGCCGGTGCTGGCCGACCCCACCGGGATCGCGGCCAGCGTGTCGCCCGCCGACAGAAAGGCCGCCAGATCGGCGGGCAGCACGGTGATCCAGCCTCCCTGCGCCACCGTCGCGGCCAGCACCACGGTCGAGTTGCTTTCGATCCCGGCCACCGGGGCCACCCCGGCCTCGGTCAGGTTGCGGTTGATGATGCGGCGGTTCTGCATGTCGGGCGTCAGCAGCGCCAGCCGCCGCCCGCCCAGATCGGCCCAGCCCACCATGCCGCGCGCGGTCAGCGGATCATCGCGGCGGCAGATCACCGTGAAGCCCTCACGATACAGGAACGCGGTCTGCACGCGGCCCAAGGGTTCGTTGTCCAGATAGGACAGGCCCGCATCGACCGCCCCCTGATCCAGCATCGCCAGCAGATCGCGCGAGGCCCGCGACAGGATCGTCAGCGTGACATCGGGGTGGCGGGCGGTCAGGTCGGTGGCCAATCGCGCCGCCCAGGTCAGCGCGGTCGGGATCACCGCCAGCCGCAGCGTCCCCGCCAGCCCCTTGTGCGAGGCGCGCATGTCGTCGCGCAAGCGGCGCACATCGCCGCTGATCCGTCGCGCCATTTCCAGCGCGCGCTCGCCCTCGGGGGTCAGGCCGCGATAGCGCGATCCGCGCTGCACCAGCTTGACGCCCAGCATGTCCTCCAACTGGCGGATGCCGGTCGAAAGGGTGGGCTGGGTGACGCCCAGGCTGGCGGCGGCGCGGCCGAAATGGCCTTCGCGCGCAAGGGCGATCAGCATGTCAAGTTTGGTCAGCATCGGCGCCCCCTTTGGGCGTGCAGTGGATCACGAACCGGCCAGTGCCTGCAAGCGCGCCCGCTTGCGCGCGGCCTGACGCGGCGCGCCGTAATCCATCCAGACAGCCGAGCCGAGCCACAACGCCAGCATCGCCCACAGATCGACCGCCAGCTTGTGCAGCCAGCCCTGATCGGCGGGGTTCATCTGGAAGGCGTCACCGATGACCGACAGCAGCACCCCCAGCACAAAGGCCCACAGCCCGGCCCGGCCGATGGTCTGCAAGGCCCGCCCCAGACCGGTTGCCGAAGCCCGCGCCAAAGGCCCCGCCAGCGGCCCGACCACCAGCCAGGCCGCCGACAGAATCCCCAGATAGCGCGCGCCATCCAGCGACCATTTGTCGACGCTGCCATGGACCCAGGCCAGCCAGGCATGAACAGGCTGCGCCACCGGACCCAGGGCACCGGCCAGGCTGAAGGCGCCGCCAAACAGCCAGATGACCACCGCGATCGGTGTCAGCACCGATCCCCATGGCCGCAGCGCCGCCATGATCTGCAACCGCCACAGCCCCATCGCCACACCAGTAAAGAACAGCATCTGCCAGCCGAACGGGTTGAATAGCAGCCCACCATCGCGGTGATTGGGGATCAGCGCGTTCAGCGCCGGCGCGTTCAGCCAGATCAGCAGCGAAACCAGCGCCGCCGGCACCGGCCAGCGCAGGATCAGCGGCACCGTGACCGGGACCGAGGCCAGAAAGATCACATAAAGCGCCAGCACATCGACCAGATTGGGCTGCATCCACATCGTGCCGACCGCACCGACATAGCCCAGCGGATTGTCGATGATCCATTGCGCATAGGCCGACCAGACGGTCGTGTGGTTCAGTCCCAGCTCAAACAGCGCGCGCGATACCAGGGCCATGGCGACCGCGCCCAGCACCAGGGCGCGCCACACCTCGAACGCGCGGCGGGCAAAGCGGCGGCGGGCGACACTGGTGCCGTGGCGCGCCTCGATGCCGCGCCAGACGATGCCGACCAGAAAGCCCGACAGCAGCACGAACAGCTCGGCCGCGTCGAACAGCGCCCAGCTTGACAGGGTGGCGGCACTCAGCACCCCGACCGGCAGATGGTCCAGCATGATGCAGACCAGCGCAAAGCCGCGCAGCATATCCAGGGTGATCGACCGGTTCATTCCGGCAGTCGCCCCCAGGCATCCAGCAGCGCGGGATCGGCGATCAGGGCCGCGGTCTCGGCCCGGTCCAGAAAGCCAAGCGCCTGCGTGCGCCCATCGGCATGGGCGACCTTGGCCGCCGCCGAAATCGCAGGCAGGCGGCGCGCGGCGGGCAGATCGGCGGGTGGCGGCAGCATCGACAGATGCTGCGCGCGCAAGCCGTCATCGCCCAGCCGCAGCAGGCCCGGCGCGCCCTCGACGGGGCGCGGCAGGCGGCGGGCGGCGGCGGTGGCCTCGGTCAGGATCGGCGGCATCAGGCGTTCTTCAGGCGTCACCAGAAGGCCGTGCAGCCGCGCCCAGCGACCGAACACCGGGCTGGCCGAATAGCGCGAGGTCAGCGGCGACAAGATCAGCCCGGCCAGGATCGGCGACAGCCAGATCAACTGCCCCGGCGCCATCGCCGCCAGCACGACCAGCGTGCCGACCCCCAGGGCGACATGCACCCAATGCCGCCGCCAGACGACGGACCATTCGGGCATCGCGCCCTGGCGCAACTGCGCCTCCCATCCCGAATCGCGGCCCAGCAGGATGTCGGCGATCTGCCGGGTCTGGGTCAGCATCTGCACCGGGGCGATCAGCGCCGACAGCAGGATTTCAAACAACGCCGAGGCCAGCACCCGCCGCTTGCCGCCCACGTTGCGCGACCAGGGCCGCCACCAGGCGCGGGCGGTGGCGATCAGCTTCGGCACCATCAGGAACGCCATCGCGGCCATGAATAGCCACAGCATCCGGCGGCTTTCAAAGACCGGCCAGTTCGGGAAAAGCTGATAGGTCGACGGGAAATATTCCGGCGTCGACAGCAGCACCGAGGCCGACAGCGCCAGCCCCACAAGGATCAGCGCCAGCCACAGGGGCGACATCACAAAGCCCAGCACGCCGATCAGGAAATGCAGGCGGCTGACCGGCGCCAGCCCGCACGCCCCGATCAGCCGCAGATGTTGCAGGTTGCCCTGCGCCCAGCGGCGTTCGCGGGTGGCCATGTCAATCAGCGTCGGCGGGCTGCCCTCATAGCTGCCGCGAAGGTCGTGATCCAGCCGCACCTTCCACCCGGCGCGGATCAGCAGGGCGGCCTCGACGAAATCATGCGACAGGATGGTGCCGCCAAAGGGCGGCTTGCCCGGCAGCCGCGGCAGGCCGCAGCATTGCGCGAAGGCGCTGACGCGGATGATCGCGTTATGACCCCAGTAATTGCCGGTATCGCCCGACCACGCGGCCACGCCGCGCGCGATCATCGGGCCATAGACGCGGCCCGCAAATTGCGTCAGCCGGGCAAAGATGGTTTCGCCGCCAACCAGCATCGGCATGGTCTGGATCAGCCCGATCGCCGGATCGCCTGCCATCCGCGCCGACAGTTGCGCGATGGTGTCGCCGGTCATCACGCTGTCGGCGTCCAGCACCACCATCTGATCGTAGCGCCCACCCCATCGGCGCACGAACTCGGCCACGTTGCCGGCCTTGCGGTCGATGTTCTCGTCGCGCAGCCGATACCAGATCGGGATCGGGCTTTCCGCCCGCGCCGCCTGCACGGCCAGGGTTTCGTTGACCACCACATCCGGGCGGCGGCTGTCGGACAGAACGAAGATCTCGGCCCGGCCAGTCAGCCCGGCGCGGTCCATATCCTCGGCCAGGGCGGACAGGATGCCGACGCTGATCGCCGCGTCCTCGTGATAGATCGGCATGACCACCACCAGCCGGGCGTCATTCGGCCCCGAGGGCGTGGTCAGGCGCGGCGCGAACAGCCCCGCCAGCATGGATGAAAACGACAGGCCCACCCAGGCAAAGGTCAGCGTGAACAGCCCCAGCATCAGAAATTGCAGCAGCGTCACGCGATCCCCGAAGGCCGCGAACATCTGCTGAAAGCCGATGATGCTGATGGCCAGCGTGCCGCCAAAGGCCACCAGCTGCGCGGCGATCACACGGCCATCGGTGCCGGTCCGCTGCGGCCCCTCGACGCCGGGCGCGGGGGCGCGGCGGAAATCCTGTTCCGGCATCTCGATCGGCGCTTCCGGCGGCAGCGGTGGCAGAATGCGGGGGGGCTGGCTCTGCATCGGCTCTACCGCGACCATCGTGCCATCCAGGTCTCGCTCAGCGGGCCATCATTGCCGTTCAGCACCGCCGTCAGCTCGGCCACCTGGCTGTTGCCCGGCTCATATTCGAACGACAGCCGCAGCACGTTCTGATCGGGCAGCGCCTTGACATAGGAATGCCCAACCGTCCCCGAGGACGCCGTGACCGACCATTGCGGCAGCCCGAACTGGAACAGCGCCAGTTCGAAATCGACGATATAGGTCAGCCCCTTGCCGTTGATCGACTTGCCCGCCCGGCTTTGCACGACCTGCGCCGCCAGCGGCCGTTCGGGCGGCAGCGCGCCAAAGGTCATGCGATAGCCGAAGTCGTGCTGCTGCCCGGCGGCCAGCGGCGCGGCGGGCGTCCAATAGCTGACGATATTGTCGTTGAACTCATTCTCGACGGGGATTTCGATCAGCCGAACCTCGCCTTGGCCCCAGGCCTGCGACGGTTCGATCCAGACCGAAGGGCGCAGGTGATAGCCCGCTTCGGCATCCTGATAATCGGCAAAGCTGCGGGCGCGCTGCACCAGGCCGAAGCCGCGTGGATTGCTGTCCACGAAGCCCGAGATCTGAAGCGTCTTGTGCGCCCCCAGAAGCCGCCACAGATGCATCCCGGCGCCGGTTTCCATCTGCAAGCCGTCGCTGTCATGCACCGACGGGCGATAGTCGTTCACGCCGGGGCTGGCCGGGCCGAACCAGAACATCGAGGTCAAGGGCGCGATCCCCGCCCCCTCCAGATCGACCCGCGGGAACAGCGCAATGCGGGTGACAAAGGTGGTTTCCACGCCGGGCGTCACCACGAACTCATAGGCGCCGGCCACGGATTTGCTGTCCAGGATCGCATGGATGGTGATCGAGGCCTCGCCCGCCTGCGGCTCATGCACCCAGAAGTCGGTGAACAGCGGGAACTCTTCGCCCTGCGGGCTGCCGGTGCGGATCGCCAGACCGCGCGCCGACAGGCCATAGAGCGTGTCACGCGCCACGGCGCGGAAATAGCTGGCGCCCTGGAACACAAGGAATTCATCCATGACATCGGGGCGGTTCAGCGTGGTGCGCAGCCGAAAGCCCGACCAGCCCATGTCGCCGACCGCTGTGCGGTCCAGCTCGGGCGGGAACAGCGCGTCGTCGAAATCCAGCATCTGCGGCGAAAAGCTGATCGGCTGCACCTGGCCGTTGCGCACCACGCTGATCTTGACCGGTTCGTAAAAGATCAGCCCCGGCGGCAGCAGGTCCATGCCAAAGGTCGCGCCATCGCCCGAAAACGGGTCAAGGTCGCGGCGGAACCGGATGGCGCGATACTGATCGTAATTCAGATCCTTAAACGCGCCGGCCAGCGTCGACAGCGGCTGGCGGTATTCCGCCGCGGCCCGACCGCGCGCCAGCACCACCACCTCGTCAAAGCCGAAGCGGGTGGGCGGTGCGACCGGCTGACCCTGCACGGCCCCCGCCGCCAGCCCAAGCGCCGCAGTCGCGGTCGCCGTCATCAGAAAGTCGCGTCGATGCATGATGGTCCGCCCAGGCAGAATCCGCAGGAAAAGCGGCGCGTATATACGCCCGCCGCGCAGGCGCGGCAAGTTGGGCCAATGTCACAAAACATCGCGGTTTGCCACGGTTATCAGATGAAAAAAGCTGCCTGTTGCGCGGCCACCCGCCGATTGGGGGCGGAATGCGCCGGTTTCGGCCAGCTTCTCGCCGGCTGCATCGAAAACGCGTGCCAGCGGTGCGTCGGGCTGTGACAGGATCGTGGCATAGTGAAACTCATGCCCGCGCAGATCGGCCCCGACGGGCAGGCCGGGGATCGGTGCGACCAGATGCGCGCGCCGGTATCCCAGATGCATCCTGCGCCGCGCGAACGAGGTTTCCAGCCCCAGCAGCCCCGCCATCCGATGCCGCACCCCATCGGCATCGACCAACCCGGCCCCCATCGCCATGTAACCGCCGCATTCGCCGTGCACGGGCCGGGTCGCGGCAAACCGTTCCAGCCCGGCGCGATAGATCTGGGCGGCTGCCAGCCGACCGGCGTGCAGCTCGGGGTAGCCGCCGGGCAGCCAGCAGCAATCGGCGCTGTCATCGGGGGCCTGATCGGCCAGCGGCGAAAACGGCAGGATCGTCGCCCCCGCCGCGCGCCAATGGGCCAGCAGATGCGGATAGACAAAGGAAAACGCCGCATCCTGCGCCAAGGCGATGCGGCCGCCCGGCAGCGGCAGATCGGGGGCAGGGCCGCCCGGCATCGGGCCAGCGGCAGCGGCAGCCACCAGCGCGTCCAGATCGACATGGGCGGCGACGAAATCGGCAGCCTGATCCAAGATCGCCTGCAACTGCGGCAGCTCAGCGGCCTGAACAAGGCCAAGGTGGCGTTCGGGCAGGCGCAGATCGGCGTTGCGCGGCAAGGCGCCCAGCACCGGGATGCCCACCCTGTCCAACCCGTCGCGGCACAGCGCCAGATGACGCGGGCTGGCGATGCGGTTCAGCACCACCCCGGCCAGCCGCACATCGGCGCGCAGCCGGTCAAAGCCCAGCGCCACCGCCGCCGCCGACTGCGCCTGACCGCCGACATCCAGCACCAGCACCACCGGCCAACCCATCAGCGCGGCCAGATCGGCACTGGCGCCATGGCCGCATTCACCCGGCACGGCCACGCCGTCAAACATCCCCATCGCGCCCTCGGCCAGGATCAGATCCGCGCCCGCCGCCTGATCCGCCAGTGCGCCGATCCGACCCGCCGGCATCGCCCATGTGTCCAGGTTGAACGAGGCCCGCCCCGCCGCCGCCGCATGAAAGGCCGGGTCGATGTAATCCGGCCCGTTCTTGAACGGCGCCACGGCCAGCCCGCGCCGCCGCAAGGCCCCCAGCAAGCCCAGCGTCAGTGTCGTCTTGCCGCTGCCCGAGGCAGGCGCGGCGATCATCAGGCCGGGGATGGGCGGGCTTTGGCGCATGGCCCGGTTCTGCCGCCTTGCGCCGCACTTGTCCATTGCCCCGCTTCCGGTCTAGGCAGGTCAGGACCGACAGAAAGGACGCCCGATGATCACCGATCCCGCCCGCCACGCTGAAAAGATGGCCAAGAAAAAGGCCGCCCATGACCGCATCATGGCCCAGAAGTCGGGCGAAAAGGGGCTGGTCATCGTGCATACCGGCGCGGGCAAGGGCAAATCCTCGTCCGGGTTCGGCATGATCCTGCGGTGCATCGCCCATCAGATGCCCTGCGCCGTGGTGCAGTTCATCAAGGGCGACTGGGACACGGGCGAACGCCGCCTGCTGACCGAAAACTTCAGCCACCTGTGCCAGTTTCACGCCATGGGTGAGGGCTTCACCTGGGAAACCCAGGACCGCGAGCGCGACACCGAAATGGCGCGCAAAGGCTGGGAGATGGCAAAATCGCTGATCCGCGACCCCTCGATCCGGCTGGTCCTGCTGGACGAGATCAACATCGCCCTGCGCTATGGCTATCTTGACCTTGATGAGGTGCTGGCCTTTCTTGCCACCGAAAAGCCCGAACTGACCCATGTCGTGCTGACCGGCCGCAACGCCGCCCCGGCGCTGATCGAGGCCGCCGATCTGGTCACCGAGATGACGCTGGTCAAGCATCCGTTCCGGTCCGGCATCAAGGCCCAGCCGGGGGTGGAATACTGATGTCGGATGCCTCCGGCGGGGATATTTGAACCAAGAAGAATGGGCTTTCTTCTTGGCGGAAATATCCCCCGCGGAGCGTCCGCAGGTGACACCGGCGCAAGGCATGAGGGGGGGCGGATGGGCGCGATCATGATCCAGGGCACCGGGTCGAATGTCGGCAAGTCGGTGCTGGTGGCGGGGCTGTGCCGGGCGGCGCGGCGGCGCGGGCTATCGGTGGCGCCGTTCAAGCCGCAGAACATGTCGAACAACGCCGCCGTGACCGCCGACGGGGGCGAGATCGGGCGCGCCCAGGCCTTGCAGGCCCTGGCCTGCGGGATTGATCCGATCTGCGACATGAACCCCGTCCTGCTGAAGCCCGAGACCGACACCGGATCGCAGGTCATCGTGCAGGGCAAGCGGCTGGCCACCGTGCGGGCGCGCGAATATGCGGGGCTGAAGCCGCAACTGATGGGCGCGGTTCTGGACAGTTTCGCCCGACTGCGGGCCGCACATGATCTGGTGATCGTCGAGGGCGCCGGCAGCCCGGCCGAGGTCAACCTGCGCCCCGGCGACATTGCCAACATGGGTTTCGCGCGCGCCGCCGATGTGCCGGTGATCCTGGCTGGTGACATTGACCGGGGCGGGGTCATCGCCCAGATCGTCGGCACCCAGGGGGTGCTGGACCCGGATGACGCGCGGCTGGTCGTGGGCTTTCTGATCAACAAGTTCCGCGGCGATCCGGCGCTGTTTGACGATGGCTATCGGCTGATCGCGGATCGCACAGGCTGGCGCGGTTTCGGCGTGCTTCCGTGGTTCCCCGGTGCCAGCCGCCTGCCCGCCGAGGATGCGCTTGATCTGCGCGGCGCCCGCCGTCCGGGGGCCACGAAGATCGCCTGTCTGATGCTGTCGCGGATCGCCAATTTCGACGATCTGGACCCTTTGGCGGCTGAACCCGGCGTCGATCTGGTGATGGTCGCGCCCGGCCAGCCGATCCCCGGCGATGCGGCCCTGGTGATCCTGCCGGGCAGCAAATCCACGCGCGGCGATCTGGCCTTTCTGCGCGCGCAAGGCTGGGACATCGACCTGATCGCCCATCACCGCCGCGGCGGCGCAATCCTGGGGATCTGCGGCGGCTATCAGATGCTGGGCCACGCGGTCGACGACCCGCAGGGAATCGAGGGTGCGCCCGGATCGACCCTCGGACTTGGCCTTCTGGAAATCGCCACCACCATGACCCCGGCCAAGCGGCTGACCCGCACCGCCGCCACACATGTCGCCACCGGCGAGGCCGTGCAGGGGTATGAGATCCATATCGGTCGCAGCGACGGCCCCGACCGCGCCCGCCCCTTTGCCCGCATCGGCACCACGCCCGAGGGCGCGGTGTCACCCGATGGGCGCGTCATGGGCAGCTATCTGCACGGGCTGTTCGCCGCCGATGCCTTCCGCGCGGCTTTCCTGGCCGGGCTTGGCATCGCGGCGGGCGGCGTTGACCACGGCGCCAGCGTTGAGGCGGCGCTGAACGATCTGGCCGACCATATCGAGGCCCATCTGGACGTGCCGGGCCTGCTGGCCTTGGCGCGCTAACGCTCAAGCCAGTCGGCAGAGGTGTTTTCTTGCCAGCCGGCGCGGTGCAGCAGCGGCGTGTCATCGGTGAAGGCCGGGTGGCCCAAGCACAGCAGCGCACTGAACTGCCAGTCGGCGGGCACATCCAGCAGCGCCGTCACCTCATCCGGGTTCAGGACCGAGACCATGCCAAGGCCAAGGTTTTCCGCACGCGCGGCCAGCCACAGGGTGTGGATGGCCATGGCGGTCGACTGGTGCAGGGTCTCGGGCATGGTGGCGCGGCCCAGGCGGTGCCCCGCCACGGGGTCGATCTGGGTGAGGACGGCCAGCACCTCGGGGGCGGCGTCCAGACCGGCCAGCTTCAGCCCGTCATAGGCGGCGCGCCGGTCGCCCTGATAGCTGGCGGCGGCGGCGGCATTGGCGCGCTGGAAATTGTCGCGCAGTCGGGCGCGCAGGGCCGGATCGATGATGCGCACCACCCGCCAGGGCCGCGCGTTGCCGACCGATGGCGCCATGTCCATCGCCGCCCGCAGCCGGCCCATCACCGCAGGGTCGATGGGATCGGTGCGGAAATGCCGCACATCGCGGCGCCATCGCAGGATGCGGGTCAGGGTCTCGGCCTCGGCGCGGGAAAAGTCGGTCATGTCAGGGCCTTTCCAAGCTGCGCCCATTCGGCAACCGACCCCGGCAGGCCAAGGCGCAGCCAGTGATCGTGCCAGGGAAAGATGCGCGACCAGATGCGGCCGCGCGCCAACCGCTCCTGCGCGGCGGCGGCGTCGGGCGTGTGATACAGGCGGAACAGATGCGCGCCGCCGACCAGCGACCAACCGGCAGCGGCGGCCAGGGCGTCCAGCCGCGCGGCGTCGCGGGCCAGCCGCGCCGTGGTCGCCGCCTGCCAGGCGCGGTCAGTCAGCGCCGCGCAGCCAATGGCAATCGCCGCGCCCGAGACCGGCCACGGCCCCGCCCGCCGCGCCAGCCCATTGATCCGGTCGGGCGCGCCGATCACAAAGCCCAGCCGCAGCCCGGCCAGGCCATAGAACTTGCCAAAGGACCGCAGCACCAGCGCCGGTCCGGGATCGGCGGCGATCGACAGATGCGGCACCGGATCGGCGAAACTTTCATCGACGATCAACTGTCCGACACGACCCGCCAGATCGCGCAGCGCCTGCGGCGCGTGGGTCTGGCCGTCGGGGTTGTTGGGGTTCACCACCACCGCCAGATCGGCCCCCGCCAGATCGGCCAGCCGCGTCACCGGATCGACCTGCCAACCGGCTTCGCGCAGGGCGGCGGCATGTTCGTTATAGGTCGGCGACAGCACCGCCGCCCGCCCCGGCGCGGCCAGCCCCGGCACCATCTGGATCGCCGCCTGCGCCCCGGCGACCGGCAGCACGGCGGCCTGCGTGCCATAGGCCGTGCGCGCCGCACGGGTCAACAGGTCCATCGCCGCGCGGGTCGGCAGGTCGGTCCAGGCGGAGCCCGGCAGGTCGGGCAGCGGATAGGGCACGCGGTTGATGCCCGTCGACAGATCGACCCAAGGCCCGCCGCCCCAGCGGGCCTGCGCCGCATCCAGATTGCCGCCATGGTCGCGCATCACAGCACCGCCATCATCAGGATCACCGCCCACAGGCTTGCCATCGCACGGCGATACAGCGCAAGCCCCCGGCCGAGATCATGCAGCCCCGGATCGGGCGCGGCGGGGTTCAGCCACGGCTCATCCGCGATGCGGTCGCCATAGGCGCGCGGCCCGGACAGCCGCACCCCCAGCGCGCCGGCCATCGCCGATTCCGGCCAGCCGGCATTGGGCGACCGATGCCGCCGCGCGTCGCGCGCCACCACCCCCCAGGCCGCCGCCCGCCCCGAGACCGCCGCGAACAGCGCCCCGGTCAGCCGCGCGGGCAGCAGGTTGGCCAGATCGTCGATCCGGGCCGAGGCCCAGCCGAAATCCTGATACCGCGCGTTGCGGTGGCCGATCATCGAATCCAGCGTATTGATCGCCTTATAGGCGGCGATCCCCGGCAGACCGGCGACCAGGCCCCAGAACAGCGGCGCGACGATGCCGTCGGACGTGTTCTCGGCCAGACTTTCCAGACCGGCGCGGGCCACGCCGGGGCCGTCCAGCCGCGCCGGATCGCGCCCGACGATCATCGACACCGCATGGCGCGCGCCGGTCAGATCGCCCGCCGCCAGTGGCCCTGCCACCGCCGCGACGTGATCGTGCATCGACCGGATCGCGATCAGCGGCCAGGCAAGGATGCCGCCCAGCACCACCCCCAGCCAGCCCCCCGGCAGCGCCGCCTGCGCCAGCGCACCCAGCCCCGCCGCCGCGCCGATCACCACCACCGCCGTGGCCACCCCCTTGACACGCCGCGCGGGGCCGTGGTTCAGCCGCGCCTCAAGCGCCGCGATCAGGCGGCCCAGCCAGGTCACCGGATGGCCGATGCGCGCATAGATCGGCTGCGGCCAGCCAAGCGCCACATCGACCGCCATCGCCACTGCCATCATCGCCGCAAAGCCCATCAGCGCCCGCCCCCCCGAAAGCGCAGGATGCCGCGCAGCCCGGCGGCCTGCAACGCCGCGCGGGCATGGGGCGGCACCGTGCCGGGCGCAAAGATCAGTCCGCGCGCCGCCCCGGTATGGGCGATCTGCCAGCCAAGCGCGCCCAGATCGCGCGCCAGATCGGCCATGGGATCGCCCCCCTGCCCGCCGCGCCGCGCCAGCGTCCGCGCCGCACTTTCGCTGGCCAGCGCCGCGAAAACCGGCAGATCGCGGCAGCCCTGCCAGCGGGTGACAAGATCGGCAATGTCGGGGAAGTCCTGATCGGCGGGATCGGTCGGGCGCGGTGGGCCGGAAAAGCCGCCGATCACCTCATGCGCGGGCAGGGCTGGCAGGCGCGCGCAGATCACCCCCCGGCGCGAGGCCCACAGCAGCCGGTCAGGCTGCGGGAACATCAGCGGATCGCTGGCCCCCTCGGCCGCCAGACAGGCGTGGGCCAGATCGGCGGGGCGGCCGCGCCAGCCCGACAGCCGCGCCGCCGCGATCAGGCTGGCGGTCGAGATGCCGGTGCCCAGACCGGGGGCGGCGCGCAGGCGCAGATGGACGGGCGCGACCGGATGGCCAAGCGCCGCCGACAGCCGCGCCAGCCGCTGATCGGGCGCCGCCGCGGCCCCGTGCCACGCCGTCAGCCCCAGCCGCGCGCAGGCCATGGTGATCAGCACGACCGGGCCATCCGACCCCAGCCGCCCCTGCATCCATTCCCCGAAATGCCCCGGCACGCGCACCACATGCCCCGACACTTGCGCCATGACGCCCCCTTTGCGCCCCGATTGCGGGCCGTCTGTCGCCAAATCCGCGCCCGGGCGCAAGCGCCATCGGGTCAGCGCTTTTTCAGCAGCCGATAGGTGTTGCGTTCGCTGATGCCCATGGTCTCGGCGACCCGCTGACGATTGCCACCGAACCGGTCCAGCAGGTCATCCAGATAGACCTGACGGATTTCCTCAAGGCTGGGCAGGTGGTCAAAGCGCAGCGAGACCAGCGCATCGGGCGGGCTGGCGGGCGCGGGATGCAGGCCGAAATGCACCGGGAGAATGTCGGCGCTGTCGGCGGACATGATGATGCTGCGGTCGATGGCATTGTGCAATTCGCGGATATTGCCGGGCCAGTCATAGGCGGCCAGCGCGGCCAGCGCCTCAGGCGTGAAGTCCTTGTCGATGCCGCGCTGAAACGCCCGCCCGGCCAGCAATGAGCGGGCGAGCGCGGGAATATCCTCGCGCCGTTCGCGCAGCGGCGGCACCATCACCACCAGCCCGGACAGCTGATAGAACAGATCGGCGCGGTAGTGGCCCTGCCGCACGCGATCCTCGAGATCGACCGAGGTGGCGGCGATGAACCGCGCGGGGCAGGGTCGGGCGACGGTGCTGCCCTGCGGGCGATAGACGCGCTGTTCGATCAGCCGCAGCACCGGGCCTTGCAGGGCGGGCGGCAAGCGTTCGACATCGTTGAAGAACACGGTGCCGGATTCCACCGGGGCCAGCAGCCCGTCGCGGCGCGGGCCGCCGGCCTGGGCCTCGCTGCCGAACAGCTCGGCGGCGGTCAGGTCGCTGTCGCAGTCGATGGTGATCAGCCGGCCATTGGCGCGGCCCGACTGGCTGTGGATCGCGTTGGCGACCACGCTTTTGCCGGTGCCGCCCTCACCCCGGATCAGCACCGGGCTGTCCGAGGCCGCGATCAGCCCGATCAGCCGGGTCAGCTCGCGCATCGCGGGGCTGTCACCGATCAGGTCGAACCGGGCGACCCGCTGCGCCTCGGCCTGCCAGAAGGCGACATCGCGTTTCAGCGACTGGGTTTCAAAGATCCGGGCGACGGCCAGATCCAGCGCCTCACGCGTGACGGGCTTGACCAGATAGTCGACGGCCCCCGCGCGCACCGCCGTCACCGCCTGATCGATCGAGCCATAGGCCGTCAGCATGATCACCGGGCACAGATCGGCCAGATGCGGCAGGAATGCCAGCCCATCGGTATCGGGCAGCCGCACGTCAAGGATGGCCAGATCCGGCGCGCCCTGATCCAGCAGCGCCTGCGCCTCGGCCCGCGACCGTGCGCCGCGCGCGACATAGCCCATGTCGTCGATCTGGTCGCACATCAGCCGGTTCAGGGTGCGGTCATCCTCGATCACCAGCACGCTGCGAACATGCAGCGGATTGGATGGCGGATGCGAGGGGCCGGGCATGTCAGACACCTTTGGCGGCAGGCGATGCCGGGGGTTCGGCATCGGGATCGGGGAAGGTCAGGGTAAAGGTGGTGCCTTCGCCCTGCTGGCTGTCAACCTTGACCTGTCCACCGCTGCGGTCAAGGATCGACCGGACGATCGCCAGCCCCAGCCCGCGCCCGGTGCTGTTGTCGGCGCGGCGCGACCAGAAGGGCATGAAGATCCGCTCAAGATCGGCGGGGGCGATGCCGACGCCGGTATCGGCCACGGTCAACTGGATACGGCCCGCCTGCGGCAGGCGACGGGCAGCGATGGTGGTCACGCCGCCGGGCTGCATGGCGTGAAAGCTGTTCATCACCAGATTGGTCAGCAGCATCCGCAGATCGGCATCGGGCATCAGCAGCCGCAGGTCGGCGGGCACGTCGGTCACCACGGACACCCCCAGCCGCTCGGCCTGAAACCGCAGGATGCCGGTCGCGCCCTGCACCACCGGCAGCAGGTCGATCAGCGCCTGCCCCTCGCCCGGCGGCGCGGACAGGCGTAGCAGATTGTCGGTGATTTGCAGGCATTTACCGATTTCATCGCGCATCAGGTCGAAGTAATCGGCGGCGCGTTCGGGCCGCCCCGCCGCCACCTCACGCGAAAGCGCCTGCATCGCCAGTTCGACCGAGGACAGGGGATTGTGGATTTCATGCGCGACGCCGGCAGCCAGAAGCCCGATTTCCGACAGCCGTTCGGCCTGCGACAGGCGCATCTGGCGATCAAGATCGCGGATCGATTCCACCACCGCATCGCCGTCATCGCCGGGGATCGGGGCCGAGGACACCTCGACTGCGGTCTGGGCATCCGGGCCGGCCACATGGGTGTCGCGGAAGGTCAGGGCGGCGCGCTGACCGGCGCGCAGCTCGGCCACGGGGCAGGTGACCAGCGTGGCCGGGCAGGGCGTGGCCCGCCCGTGCGACGACAGATGGCAGGGCTGGCCGACAATCGCCGACAGGGGCTGGCCCACCTGTCGGGCATAGGCGTCATTCGCCGTGCGGATGATGTAATCGGCACCGATCACCCGCACCCCGTCGGGGATGCCGTCGATCAGCGATTGCAGCCCGGCCTTGGATCGTTCGACCGCCGCCATGCTACCCGCCAGCCCCTGCGCCATGCGGTTGAACGACTGGCCAAGCGCCGCGATCTCATCCTGGCCGGGCAGGGCGACGCGGGTGTCCAGCGCGCCGCCCGCAAGCGCCTGACTGGCCGCCGACAGCCGCGCCAGCGGCGCGATGACCACCCGGCGCAGCGCCAGCCACAGCGCCGCGCTGCCCATCGCGGTGACCAGCGCGCCGATCCCGGCAAGGGTCAGGGTCGAGCGGATCGCCTCCGCGCGGATGGTGGCGGCCTCAAAATCGACGACCAGCAGGCCGTTCACCGGCTGGGCGCTGACCGGCGGATGGCAGGCGGCGCATTCGGCGCGGTTATGCACCGGGTTGACTGACCGCAGCACCGTCGCGCCGCCTTCGTCCAAATAGCGGGTGGCGGTGTCCTGGCTGGCAACAGCGGCCAGCACCGCCTCGCCGCCCAGCACCTGCCCGATCAGGCCGGGGTCCGAGGCAAACCGCACCTCACGTGAAGGGGCGATGATCATCGCCCGCGCCACGCCCTGCTGGGTGCCCAGCCCGGTCAGAATGTCCTGAAGGCCGGGGATGTCGCGCTTCAGCATGGCGTTTTCCAGCGCGCCTTGCAGCAGGTCGTTGATCTGGGTCGCCGCGCGGGCATGGGCGTCGATCATCTGGCTGCGGTAATGGCTGGCCAGCACGCCCAGGAACAGCACCGAGGCGAGCGCCAGCACCCCGATCACCACGAACACCAGCTTGCGCTGAAGGCCCGCGCCCGACCATGCGCGCGACCACAGGGTCATGTGAACACCTGGAACAGCTTCTTGTGGTGGCCGGTTTCGCGGCAGATGCGGCACAGGCCATCGGCGGGGGCCGCGCCGGGGGCGTGGCTGGGCACGCCGCAAGCCCGGCAGCGCCAAGCCGACAACGCCACATCGGGCGCGGCAGCGGCCAGCGGCGTGACGGTGACGGCATCCACGTCGCAGACATCCAGGCACAAGGCGCAGCCGGTGCAGCGCGCGGCATCGGCGTGATAGGCCGGGCCGGCGCCCAGAACCAGTGCCTGCGCCGGGCAGATCGTCACGCAAGCATCGCAGCCAGTGCAGCGCGCGGCATCAATCGCCGGGGAGAAGGCAAAGACCGGCACCTGGTCCCGCGCTGCGTGCCGATGCAGGGCGACCAGCGTCGGGCGGGGATCGGGGGGCGGCGCGGGCGGCGGGCTGCCGGCGCGAAACAGCGCCCGGCGCGCGGGATCATCCAGCGGATCGGCGGCGGGCAGCAGCGCCAGATCGCCCGGCCCCGCCGGACGCGCGGTGATCGCCAGCAGCCCGCGACTGGCACATATCGCCGCCAGCCGCGCCAGCGGGTCGTCGACCGTGGTCAGCGGGCGGATCGCGCACCCCTCGCAATCGCCGGTGGCCAGCGCCAGATCGACGATGCCATCGGCCAACAGCGTCGCCAGATCGGCCAATGACAGCGCGTGTACGCAGGTCGCCGCCGCGCGGCCCTGTGCCGCCGGATGGCGCGCGCAAAGCGCCACCGCCACCTGCCCCGACCGGCGCGCGGCAATCACCGGCGCGGCCTGCGGCTGGGCCAGCGCCCGCTGCGGACAGGCCGCGACACAGGCCCCGCAACCCGAACAGGCGGTGGGGTCCAGATGCAGGTCTGGCCCGGCGGGAAAGATGGCGATTTCGGCGCAGACATCCTCACACGCCTGGCACGAGGCATCCAGCGCGCGGGCATGGGTGCAGGCGCCGGGATGCAGATCGGGCGCCAGAACTGCCGCCCCGTGTCCTACCAACTGACCGACATCCCCGGCACATAGGCGGCGTTTTCCAGCGGTTCGGCCTGACGCACCGGCTTTTCATCGGGGCGCTGTTCGACCGGGCCGCGCGGCACGCCGGTGATCGCCGCGATCATCTCGCGCAGGGCATCCAGATACATCGCGGTCAAAAGCCCGGTGGTGGCGGTCAGCGGCTGCGCGGCGCGCTTGGCGACACGGCGGCCGAACTCGGGCACCCAGGGCAGGACGTGACGATCCAGAAACCGCCCGGCATCGACCGCCGCAGGCGCGGTGCCCTGCCGCAGCAGATGGGCCACGAACTCAAGCTCATGCACGATGTGGTCGTCGGACCGGATCCGCCAGTTCGGCACGCTGACGCCGTAATGGTCATACCATTCGCGCACCTCGAACATCGGCAACTGGCGTTCCAACTGATCCTCGGTCAGCCAGACCGAGCCGTTGGGCGAGATCCGCAGGCCGTGGTTCAGATAGATGTCGGCAAAATCGACAGCAAGCTGATCCAGCGTGGGATCGTCCAGCCGGTCGGGCAGCATCGCCAGCGCCTCGGCAAAGGCGCGGGCGGCCAGGTTGCCGTCCTGCCCGGTCAGCATCGCCTGAAACAGCCCGCCCGCATCCATCTGCCGCAGCGCGTCGATCAGATCCTGGTCGACCTCGCGGTCGTGCAGGCGGATCAGGATCGCCAGCGCCTCGGCCCCCGCCGCCAGTGCCTCGGCACCGCCGGCGGGCAGTTCGGTCGGCATGGCCTCAGCCATCGACACGCCCCTTGGAATGCGGGACGAACACGATCGAGGGGTTGGTCAGTTCCGGGTTCGCCATGCTTTTCACCTGGCGGACGACCTCATCATTCGGGCCGCGCGCCTTGGTTTGATAGGAACCGTCGCGCAAGCCGTCAATCGGGCCGACATCCAGCACCCGCATCATGCAGGCGCTGACGCAATAGGGTTTGCGCCCGGCATCCTGTTCATCGACGCACATGTTGCATTTGCTGACGATGTTGTGTTCGGGGTCGAACTGCGGCGCGCCGAAGGGGCAGGCGGCCTCGCATTTGCGGCAACCGATGCACAGGGTGCTGTCGATATCGACGATCCCGTCCTTTTGCCGCTTGAAGATCGCACCTGTCGGGCAGGCCGGCAGACAGGCCGGTTCGCCGCAATGGTTGCAGGACATGTTGATCTTGAAGGCAAAGACGTTCGGAAACACGCCCCCCTCGATATACTGAACCCGGCGAAAGCGCGGGCCGGCATTCAGCCCGTTCTTGTCCTTGCAGGCGATTTCGCAGGCCCGGCAGCCGATGCAATCCACGTTGTTGTGGATGAAGCCCATCTGCATGTCGGGCACCACGGGGGTATAAACCTCGTGCTTGCGCTTGCGGGCGTTTTCCTTGATCCGCGCCTTGATCGCCGCGCGATCAAGCGTCTGGGTGGTGTTGGCCATTTGCTATCCCTCCCTTACAGATCGCGGCGGAAGACGTGGCTGCGCGCCGTGGCAAGTTGATCCCAGCCCGGTCGGTGGGCAAGGTCGGTTTTCCCGATATTCACCAGAATGGTGTTATAGGCAAAGGCCCCGGCGGGCGACGGTTCGTCCAGCGTCAGGAAGTCGGGGTTGCCCGCGCGGTCGACGCCGTTTTCGTCGATGTCCATCCAGGCGCCTTCATGCAGCACCGCGACGCCCGGCATGCAGCGTTCGGTGACATAGGCCGGCACGATGCATTTGCCGCGATCGTTCCAGACCTCGACCGTGTCGCCGGTGGCGATTCCCAGCCGCGCCGCGTCGGATGCGTTGATCGTCACCTCCTGGCTGAAGGTCTCGCGCAGCCAGGGGATGTTGTTGAAGATCGAATGCGTCCGCCAGCGCGGGTGCGGTGTGACCAAGTGGAACGGAAAGTCCTTGGTCTTTTCGCTGTTCAGGCTTTCCCACGGCTCGATCCATTTCGGGATCGCCGGGATGTGGTAGCCATACTGGGTCTTGGTGAAATCCTGGATCGTGGCCAACTGCCCCGAGAAGATCTCGATCTTGCCGGATGCTGTCTCGAACGGGATGCCCTGTTCGATCTGGTCCTGGAAGGCGACATGCGGCCGCTTCAGGATGAACTTGTAGACGCCGCGTTTCTTGAACGTCTCCCAATCCCATTCGGCGCCCTGATGGTGCTGCACCTTTTCCCACCAGGCGACCAGATAGGCCTCGTCCACCGCGTCGGGGTTATCGAAATAGCTGCGGTCGGCGCGCGGGTTGTATTGCGGACCGAAGCCCAGCCGATAGGCCAGCTCGGTGAATACCTGGAAGTCGGATTTGGATTCGCCCATCGGTTCGATCACCTTGGGGCGGTGGATGTAGTAATGCCCCTTGTACCAAGGCAACGCGACATCATGGCGTTCAAAATGCGTGGCGATCGGCAGCAGATAGTCGCACCAGATGCCGGTGGGGGTGATGGTGCTGTCCATGCAGACGAACAGCGATTCCTGTTCGCCCTCGGCCTCGAGCTTCTTGATGGCCTGGATTTCCTTGTTGATGTTGGTCAACTGGTTGAACCAGTCGGACCCCTGATAGAAAATCCCGCGGATGTTGGGGATCACCCCGTCCAGCGCGTCATTGCGCGGCCAAAGTCCGGCTTCCTCGCGCGTCACGTTCGGATAGTTCAGAACGATATGCGCCCAGCGGTCGGATTTGATCGAGGCGAACCAGACATTCGCGAACTGGTCATAGGGATAGGCCACGCCCTCGGCGTGCCAGGCCTTGCCGACACCCTCGGCGCAGCCACCCAGCTTGCCGATATTGCCGGTCATCGCTTGCAGCGCGGCGGCCATGCGATTGTATTGCTCGCCATAGGCGTTGCGCCCCGGTGCCCAGCTGGCCTTCAGCGCCGCCGGTTTGGTATCGGCATACATCTGCGCCAGCTTCCTGATGTCATCCGCCGACACGCCGCAGATGTCCGCCGCCCATTCCGGGGTCTTGGGCACGCCGTCCGAGGTGCCCTCGATATATTCGCGGAAACTTTCCTGGCCCTTCGCCCAATCGGGCATGGTGCCGGGGTCCATGCCCTGCACGAAGCGGTTGATGAAATCCTGATCATGCAGGTTGTTGGCGAAGATGTGGTGGGCCATGCCCGCCATCATCGCGGCATCGGTATTGGGCCGGATCGGGATCCACCAGGCATCATAGGCCGACGCGCTGTCGGTATATTGCGGGTCGACCAGCACGAACTTGCAGCCGCGCTGCTTGGCCATCCGCATGTAATAAAAGGTATTCCCGCCGTGGAACGTATAGGCGGGGTTCCAGCCCCACATGATGATCAGCTTGGCATGGGCGAAGGTGTCATCCTCGTTCCCGTCCTGGATCGTGCCAAAGGTGATGCGGCTGCTGAAGGTCGTGCCCTGATAGGACGGCACCGACCAGCAGTTCGTGCGGCAGCCGAACATGCCCATGAAGCGGCCCAGCAGGCCCTCGATCTGGTCGGATTTGTGCAGCACGCCATAGGACGCCCCGGCATAGGATTGATCGACCAGCGCGGTCGGGCCGTATTTGTCCTTCAGATAGACCATGCGTTCGGCGATCTCGGTCAGCGCCTGATCCCAGGTCACGCGCTTGAACTTGGCCTCGCCGCGCGCACCGACGCGCTTCATCGGATAGAGCAGGCGTTCCGGGCTATACAGGCGCGCGCGATAGGACCGGCCACGCAGACAGGCCCGCAACTGCGGCTTTTCCTCGGTATCGGTGCCGTATTCATCGCCCTGATAGGTGCCGTTGTCGGTGGACAGGCGCACGATCACGTCGCCCTTTTTATGCGCCACCAGCATGTGCCGACTGCCGCAGTTATGCGCACAGGACGTCGGCACCTCGACCAGATCGTCATCGGTCGGGTAAGGCTCATAGGCGAAGGCCTCGGCCTTTTTCCCGCTGGCGGGCAGTACCAGCGCCGCCCCCGCCGTCGCGGTCGCCGTTTGCAGGAACTGGCGGCGCGTGGGCGACATCGCCTTCAGCCAGGCCGAGGGGTCCATCAGCGCGGTTTTCATATGCTTGGTCATGGCGCGTTTCCTCAATTGGCGGCTGCTGCGGGCAACGCATATTCGGGGTCAGAGGCGGTCGGGCGGTCCTTGGCCCAGTCGGGCACCGCAGGATCCATGCCCGGCCACGGATGGCGCGGATACGGATAGCTGATCCGATACCACTGCCGACCACCATGGCAACCATAGCAGGTATCCGACCCGGCTTCAGCCAGATCTTCGATGGTGGCGGCTTTCAGATAGGTCACGGCGTGGCGATTGGTGCGGAACAGATCCTTGTGGCAGGACAGGCAGCCGTTGGCCAACAGCGGGTCGTCCGAGGTCACGTCCTCCATATCGGCGCGGATTTCGTGCCAGGGACCAGCCAGACCCATGATGTTTTCCGGGTCGGGCATCGCGCCATGGCAGCGCAGGCAGGTGGTCTCTGGGTTCACCATCTTGCGCAGCGTGAACTCGGGCTGGGCCGGATCGGCGCTGAAGGCAGCGCGGTTCGGCATCATGTCCGGCGTTTCCTCGCGCACATCATTGCCCTTGTGGCAGAAATTGCAGGTCAGGTTCATCGTCGCCTGCGCGAAATCCGACGTCATGTGGCGGCTGTGGAAATCGGCCTGCGCGCCATCATAGGTCGCCAGCGTCTGATACCAGGCAATCGTGCTGTCCGTTTTCAGGCCAGCCGGGCTTTCGTCGCGCAGCTTGTGATCCAGGATTTCGGCGTGGCAGACCAGGCATTCCTGATCCGAGGCCTGCGCGATCTGCGGCGGGTAATGCAGCGGGTGATGGCGGGCGCGTTCGTAATCCATGCCCTTCACCGCTTCGGTCAGCGCGGCCACACGGGCGTCGATTTCGGCCTGCTGGGCCTCGGTCAGGGCGGGCGGGTCGACATAGACCGGGGCCGGGGCGTCGGCCACCGGCTCGGCTACAGGTTCGGCTGCGGGATCGGCGGCAGCCGGTTCGGCTGCGGCGGTCTCGGCGGCAGGCGCTTCGGCGGCCGGGGCAGCCGCACCAGTAGCGGCTGCAAAGGGCAGCGCCTCGGGCGCGATCGGGGTGTCGGCCTGCTGGGCCAGCCAGGCGATGAGATTGTGACGATCACCCGCGTCCTTGATGCCCGCGAAGGCCATCTTGTTGCCGGGGATGGATTTTTTCGGATCGGCCAGATAGGCGTCAAGCTGTTCCGGCGTCCAGGCCTCGGTGTCGGCCAGCATCGCGTCGGAATATTTGAAACCCTCGGCTGCATGCGGCGCGCGACCGACGATGTTCCACAGGTTCGGGCCGGTCTTGGATTTGCCATCCGGCTTGGCGTCATGGCAGGCCTTGCATTTGGCAAAGACCTTTTCACCGGCGGCGGGGTCCAGCCCGGCGGGCGCTGCGGCAGGCGTGGCGGCAGGTGTCCCTGCAGCGACGGCGACCGGCGCGGCCTCGGGCGCTGCGGCGGGAACCGCGGCAGGGGTCGGCGCTGTCGTCGCGGCCATCCCCTCGGGTGCGGGCGCGGCGGTCGTCGCCACCTGGGCGATCGCCGGCTTGTTCATCACATAGGCGATCAGATTGCTGACGTTGAAAAGCGCCAGCAATCCCGTCCCGATATACAGGGCGAAGGTCAAAAGTCCCAGTAGTCGTTCCATTGATCGCATCTTGGCACCCGCTATTCATCCGATCTTTTCGTTCAGGTTCCGAGGGGCGAATGCCCGCCCCCCGGAGGTTTCACTCGTCACAAAATCCGGGGCGCCCGGTCAGGCGTCCCGGCCCACAACCTCAGTTCGAGGCAGGGGGCGTCCAAGTGCCGCCCATGCCGGACATACCCGACATGCCCGACTGGCCCGAGACCGACCACTGGGTGCAAACCCAGCCGGGCGCGGTGTGACCGGCCATGCCGGACATGCCCGACATACCGCTCATGCCGCCCATGCCGGACATACCCGACATGCCACCCATGCCGCTCATCCCGGACATGCCACCCATGCCCGACATGCCATCCATACCGGCCATACCGCCCATGCCCGACATGCCGTCCATACCGGCCATGCCGCCCATGCCGGACATACCCGACATACCGCCCATGCCGCTCATACCGGACATGCCGCCCATGCCCGACATGCCATCCATACCGGCCATACCGCCCATGCCGGACATGCCCGACATGCCGCCCATGCCGCTCATACCGGACATGCCGCCCATGCCCGACATGCCGTCCATACCGGCCATGCCACCCATGCCCGACATGCCATCCATACCGGCCATACCGCCCATGCCGGACATACCCGACATACCGCCCATGCCGCTCATACCGGACATGCCACCCATGCCGGACATGCCATCCATACCGGCCATACCGCCCATGCCACCCATACCCGACATACCGCTCATACCGGACATGCCACCCATGCCGGACATACCTGACATGCCGCCCATCCCGGACATACCTGACATGCCGCCCATCCCGGACATACCGCCCATGCCGACTTGCGATTGGGCCGGAGCGAAGGTCCACTGGGTGCAGGCCCAGCCGGCGTCACCGGCCATACCCGACATCCCCGACATGCCGTCCATACCGGCCATGCCGCTCATACCGGACATGCCACCCATGCCCGACATGCCGCTCATGCCGTCCATGCCGGACATGCCCGACATGCCTTCGGCCTGAGCGACCGACAGCAGCGCGCCAGTGCACAGGGCGGCGGCCAGGGTCACTTTGAAGGTCTTGGTCATAACTTCTCTCCTTTGGGTTCCGCGTAACCATTCCCGGTTGCCCAGGGCTTCATCCGGCGTGCCGGACGGCGGTGCAGGCGATTGCCCGCCGCACCTCAATTCGCAGCGTGCCAGCCGCGAATGTCGTAGGGGCCAGGCATCCCGGGATGGTTGAACGGCGTCCACCAGCCGCCCTGATCCTCAAGAAAGCCCAGGCTGGCCGGATAGGGTTCGCTGACGCCAAAAAGGGCGTTGGCATACCATTCCGGCGATTTCACATATTCGGTAATGACCGGCGCGCCGGCGGGGCGTTCCCACGGCTTTACACCGGCGATGTACAGATAGGGGCTGGCCTCGGCAGCCGGGGCGGCTGCGGGCGCATCGGCTGCGGGCGCATCGGTGGTCTGCTGCGCCAGGGCGGCGACCGGCAGGGCGGCGGCTGCGGCGGCCATCCAGATCCAGTGACGCGCGGTAAACTGTGACATCCGTGAGCCCTTTCCTTTTGCGGATCGCCCGGTCAAGCGAGCGTGGGGGGCGGCGCATCCGGGGCGCCTTTCCCCTGATTCCTGCCGGATGTTAGCATCACATTGTAACGGGGACAGAAAAACTCGCGTCCAGCCAAAGCCTTAGCAAAATGGTTGGCGGATGGGTCGACTGACATTTTGTCAGCACCCCCGCGATTTAGGCGGGAAAGCCCCGGCGGGCCAAGCGCATTGACCTGACAAAATTGCAGACCGGTTGGGTGCGCCCAAGATGCGACATATTGTCACAGCTTGCGCCTGACCTCGGGGTGGTTAACGCTGGCACCGCAAGCCCCACCGACAGGAGAGAGCCGATGACCGACAGCACGTCCCCACCCGATGCCTTGCGTGACCGGGTGGCGCAAGCCCTGTCGGACCTGTCCCTCCCCGGCCTTGCCGGCAGCGCCGCCGACCATGCGCGCGGTCTGGTGATCGGCGCGGATGGCGCGGTTCGGATGGTGTTGGACCCGCAGGGCGCGGGCGGCACCGCCGATGAGGCCGCGCTGCGCGATCTGGCCCAGGCGGTGCGGCAGGCGCTGAGCGGGCTGGCGGGCGTGACGTCGGTCAGCGCGGCGGTCGCCTCAGCCCCGGTGATCGCGCCGCAACCGACCGCGCCGGATGGGCCGACCGGCATTCCGGGCGTGCGCCATGTGATCGCCGTCGGCTCGGGCAAGGGCGGGGTCGGCAAATCCACCGTCTCGGCCAACCTGGCACTGGCACTGGCCGACCAGGGGCTGCGGGTCGGGCTGCTGGATGCCGACATCTATGGCCCCTCGTTGCCGCGCATGTTGGGTGCCGACGATGCCCGCCCCATCGCGCGCGAGGACATGATGATCCCGATCTCTGCGCAGGGCATCAAGGTCATGTCGGTGGGCTTTCTGTTTGAACAGTCGCGCGCCTTGGTCTGGCGCGGGCCGATCCTGGTGACGGCGCTGCGCCAGATGCTGTTCGAGGTCGACTGGGCGCCGCTGGATGTGCTGGTCGTCGACCTGCCGCCCGGCACCGGCGATGTGCAGATCACCCTGGCCCAGCAGATCCCGCTGACCGGGGCGGTGATCGTGACCACGCCGCAAGACGTCGCCCTGCTGGATGCGCGCCGTGCCATCGACCTGTTCGATCAGGTCGACACCCCAGTTCTGGGGCTGATCGAAAACATGTCGATGCATGTCTGCCCGAATTGCGGCTTTCACGATCCGGTCTTTGGGCAGGGCGGCGGCGAGGCCGAAGCCGAGGCGCGCGGCATCCCCTTTCTGGGCGCGCTGCCGCTTGATCGGACCCTGCGCGAGACCGGCGACGGCGGCCAGCCGATCGTGCGCGCCCAGCCCGACAGCGCCCCGGCGACCGCCTTCCGCGATCTGGCCGAAGTCCTGGCCGAGGCGTTCCGCGATGACACCTGAGGCGCGCCCGCGGTGGCTGTTCACCGGCGGCTCGGGCCGGGTCGGGCGGATGGTGCTGCGCGCCTGGCAGCAGCGCCCGCCGCCCGCCGATCTGCTAATCCAGACCCGCCACAGGCCTGGGCTGGTCTGGTCGCCGCTGACCGAACCCCTGCCCGACACCGGGCCGCTGGATTGCGTCATCGCCTTTGCCGGGATCACCCCGGCCACCGGCAGCGACCTGTCGCTGAACACCGATCTGGCGCAGGCGACGCTGGCCGCCGCCCAGGCAGCCGGGGCGCGGCGGGTGCTGCTCACGTCATCCTCGGCGGTTTACGGCGCGCCACCCGATGCCTCGCCCCTGTCCGAGGCCAGCCCGTTGCGCCCGGTGAACGCCTATGGCGCCGCCAAGGTCGACATGGAGGCCGCCTGTCAGCCCTGGCGTGATCGCGGGCTTGAGGTCTGCTGCCTGCGCATCGGCAATGTCGCCGGGGCCGATGCGCTGCTGCTGAATGGGCCAAAGGCCAGTGCCGAGACCCCGATCCGCATCGACCGCTTTGCCGATGGTGGCGGGCCGATCCGCTCTTATCTGGGGCCTGCCACGCTTGCCGCGGTCGTGCAGAGCCTTGCCTGCACCTCCGCGCCGCTGCCCGATCAGATCAACATCGCCGCCCCCGGTCCGATCGGCATGGACCAACTGGCCGATGCCGCCGGGCTGCCCTGGGTCTGGTCGCCTGCCCCCACCGGCGCGCATCAGCGTATCACCCTGACCACCGACCTGATCGCCGGCTTGCACAGCTTTGCGCCAACCGATAGCAATCCCGCCGAAATGGTCCGCCAATGGACCGCCACACGAGACCCCGCATGACCCCCGCCAAGCGCCTGTTCGATATCATCGTGGCCCTGATCCTGGCCGTCATCCTGGCGATCCCGGTGGCGCTGACGGCGATCCTGATCCTGCTGCGCGACGGCCGCCCGGTGTTCTACATCTCGGAACGGATGAAAACCCCGACCCAAGGCTTCAACCTGGTCAAGTTCCGCACCATGACCACCGTCGCGAGCGACAGCGGCGTGTCGGGCGGCGACAAGTCATCGCGCATCACCCGCACCGGCCATTTCCTGCGCCGCACCCGCCTGGATGAGGTGCCGCAACTGTGGAACGTGCTGAAGGGCGACATCAGCTTTGTCGGCCCGCGCCCGCCGCTGCGCCAATACGTCGAACGCTTCCCCGAGATCTACCGCGAGGTGCTGAAATCGCGGCCCGGCATCACCGGGCTGGCCTCGGTCTATTTCCACGCGCATGAGGAAAAGCTGCTGGCCCGCGCCCGCACCACGGCGGAAACCGACGCGATCTATTCGCGCGCCTGCGTGCCGCGCAAGGCGCGGCTGGACCTGATCTATCAGCGCCGCCGCAACGTCTGCATGGATGCGGCGATCATGCTTAAGACGGTGTTCAAACGTCTGCGCTAGGCGGCTGACGCGCGGCGGCCTGACCCAGCCAGCGGTTCAACTGGTCATAGACCAGATCGCGGCGATACATCTGATCGTAATAGGCCCGCGCGCGGCCGCCCATCGCCTGACGTTCAGCCGCAGGCATCGCCATCAGCAAGGTGACGGCATCGGCCAGTGCCTGCGCATCGCCCGGCACCACCGGCAAGCCCCCACCCGAGGCCGCAACGACGCGCGCCCCCTCGCCCGCAAGCGCGGCGATGATGGGCCGACCGCAGGCCAGATAGCAGGGCACCTTATAGGGCACGGTCAGGTTGAAAATGTCGTTTTCCTTGAGGCTGACCAGCAGCGCATCGGCCTGGGCAAAGAAATCGGGCATCGTCTCTTCGGGGTGGCGGCCCATCAGGTGAAAGCGGTCGGCCAGCCCCAGATCGGCAACGCGCGCCCGCACCCGCTCCAGATCGCGACCGCTGCCCAGAATGACCCAATGCAGATCGGCGCGGTCGCGCAGCAGCGCGGCGGCATCCAGGATCGTGTCAAAGTTCTGGCTTTCGCCGATGTTGCCCGCGAACATCACCCGGAACGCGCCGGGCGGGTTGGGAACGCCGTGATCCGCCGCCTGTTCGGGGGCGATCGGCCGATACATGGCGGGCGCGGTGTTGCGCAGCACCCGGATGCGGTCGGCGGGAACCCCGAAGCGGGTGATCATCGGCGGCAGCGCTGCGCTTTGCACGAGCACCAGATCGGCGCGGCGGGTGATCCAGCCGCTGATCCAGTGCAGCGGCCGCACGATCAGCGGATTGGTCAGCCGCAGCGTGTGGGTGGCGCTTTCGGGCCAGATGTCCTGAACGTGGTAAACCAGCGGCACCCGGAACCGCCGGGCCAGCACAATCGCCGGTATCGCCAGGAAGATCGGCGACAGAAGCGAGACGAACACCACATCGGGCCGCGTCTTGATGCGCCGCAGCGCGGTCCAGGTTCCGGTCACCGGAAAGGTCAGGTAATTTAGCAAAAGCCGCAGGTTGCCCCGCTTCCGCGCCAGCGACCAGGCGCGAAAGATCCGCGCGCCCCGCCAAGTCTCGGTGCGTTTCTCACGGTTGGAATAGCCGGGGAAAAAGTCGGGCTGGCCGTAATTCGGCACGCCCGTCACCACATCGACGCTGTGGCCCCGTTCCACCCAGTCGGCGACATAGGAATTGTGCCCGAACTGCTCGGGAAAGAAATACTGCGACACAAACGCGATCGACAGCGGCTTCTCGGGCGGGTGGGTCATGTCAGATCGTTCTTGCGGATCCCGTCCCAACTATTCGACAGCCGCGCCGTGCCAAGGATCAGGCTCAGCACCCGTTCGGATGTGTTCAGGATGGCATAGTCATCGGGCAGCGGATGCGGGATGCCCGCCGCCTTGCGTTCGGCGTGCAAGGCGGTGACGGCCTTGACCGCCGCGCGGATCGTGTCGCGGTTCAGGCCGGTCGCGATGATGCAGCCGACGTCCAGCCCCTCGGGTCGTTCGATGGCATCGCGCGGGGTGATCGCCGGAAACCCCAGGATCGAGCTTTCCTCGGCAATCGTGCCGCTGTCGGAGATCACGCAGAAGGCCGACTTTTGCAGCGCGTTGTAATCCAGAAAACCAAAGGGCGTCATGTATTGCACGCGCGGGTCGATCTGCGCATCGGCCAGGGCCTCGATCCGCTTGCGGGTGCGCGGATGGGTCGAGACGATCACCGGCATGTCGTAATCTTCCGCCAGCGTGTTCAGCGTGCCCAGCAGCGCGGCCAGCCGATCGCTGTTATCGACGTTTTCCTCGCGGTGAAGGGAGACGACGAAATAGCGCCCCTCGGTCAGATCCAGCCGCGACAGCGCATCCGAAGCGGCGATCTTGTCGCTGTAATGGTTCAGCACCTCGCGCATGGGCGATCCGGTCAGATAGATGCGGCGGTGCTGGATACCTTCCGACAGCAGATGGCGGCGGGCGTGTTCGGTATAGACCAGATTGAAATCCGCGATGTGGTCGACCAGCCGACGGTTGGTTTCCTCGGGGACGTTGCGGTCGAACGACCGGTTGCCGGCCTCCATGTGATAGACCGGCACTTTCAGGCGGGTGGCCATCAGCGCGGCAATGGCCGAATTGGTGTCGCCCAGGATCAGCACGGCATCGGGATTTTCGGCACGGATGACCTTTTCGGATTCGATCAGAACCTTGCCCAGCGTCTCACCCAGGGTGCCGCCGCCGATGCCAAGGAAGTGGTCCGGCTGGCGAACGCCCAGTTCGTTGAAGAACACCTCGTTCAGGTTGTAGTCCCAATTCTGGCCGGTATGGACGATGCAATGGTCGGTATGCGCATCAAGCCGGGCCATCACGCGCGACAGGCGGATGATCTCGGGCCGGGTGCCCAGGATCGTCATCACTTTCAATTTGCTCACGGCAACCTCATGCTTTGGGGCGCGACAGTCGCAATTGATGGTCGCGGTGCATCTGGGCGATCAGCGCGGGCCAGGCCGGGGGGTTGAACCCGGTCGCCGCCCTGAACCGGTCCGAGTTCAGCGAACGGTCGATCACCACCGCATCCGACGCTTGCAGCGTGGCGCCGGTGCCATAGGTCTCGGCCACCAGGCGCAGAAGCGACAGCTTGTCGATGGGCGCCGCCGAGACATGATACAGCCCGGCAAGATCCGGGTTGGTCAGCACGTGATCGCGGATCACCTGCGCCAGAACGATGGTCGGCAGCCCCGAAAAGATCGCCTTGCCATAGCCAGGAACGGTGCCGGTCTGCGCCAGGAACCATTCCAGAAGCGAGGTCTTGCCGTGCAGTTCCGGCCCGATGATCGAGGTGCGCAGCGTCAGGTGGCCACCGGTCGTGACCTCACCCAGGGCTTTGCTGACGCCGTAAAGATCGCGGGCATCGGGCGTGTCGGCCTCGGCATAGCAGCCCTTTGTTCCGTCAAAGACGCAATCGGTGCTGATATGCACCAGCTTCGCGCCAACGGCGGTGCAGATCTGCGCCAGCCGGTGTGGAAACAGCGCGTTCAGCGGCAGCACGGTCAGCGGATCGTGGGCGGCCGCCAGATGCTTGATCACCCCGATGCAGTTGATCACGACCTGCGGTCGTGCCTCGGCAAAGGCGCGCAGCACGCTGTCAAGGTTATCGGCATCCACCCCGTCGATCAGCCGCGACGCGATCTCGGGGGCGAAATGGCTTTTGCCCGCCGCCGACCGGACGGTGCCGAACGCGGTGACCCCATCGGCAGCGGACAGCAGGCGAAAGGCCGCATGGCCCAGCATACCCGTCGCGCCAAGGATCAGCACGCGTGTCGAACTGTCGGGGGTCTGGCGGGTCATTCTTCCGGCTCGATCATGGTGCTGTTCATCAGCGCCTGCACGAACTTCAGCTTGCGCAGCAGATCCTGCATCCCCGCCACGTCAAGCTGCTGGGTATTGTGCGAGTTGTAATCGACCGCCTGCGAGATCTTCACCTCGCCCTGTTCGACGAACTTGCCATAGTTCAGGTCGCGCAGGTCCGGCGGAACGCGGTAATATTCGCCCATGTCCTGCGCTGCCACCATTTCCTCGCGGCTCAGCAGCACTTCGAACAGCTTTTCGCCGTGCCGTGTCCCGATCACATTGATCGGGTGATCGGGCGCATCCATCAGCCCGGTCAGCGCCTTGGCCAGCACCTCGATCGTGGCGGCTGGGGCCTTTTGCACGAAAATCTCGCCGGGTTTGCCGTGTTCAAAGGCATACAGCACCAGATCGACCGCATCATCCAGCGTCATCATGAAGCGGGTCATCGACCCGTCGGTGATGGTGATCGGCTGCTGATCCCAGATCTGGCGGGCAAACAGCGGGATCACCGACCCGCGCGAGGCCATGACATTGCCATAGCGCGTGGTGCAGATCACCGTGTCGCCGCTGGAGCGCGACTTGGCCACGATGACCTTTTCCATCATCGCCTTGCTGATGCCCATGGCGTTGATCGGGTAAACCGCCTTGTCGGTCGACAGGCAGACCACCCGTTCGACGTTGCAGGCGATCGCGGCCTCAAGCACGTTCTCGGTGCCCAGCACGTTGGTCTTGACCGCCTCCATCGGGTGAAACTCGCATGAGGGCACCTGCTTCAGCGCGGCGGCGTGGTAGACGTAATCGACCCCGCGCATGGCGTTCAGGATCGACTGATAGTCGCGCACATCGCCGATATAGAACTTCAGCTTGGGGCTGTTATAGCGCTTGCGCATGTCGTCCTGCTTCTTCTCATCGCGTGAGAAGATGCGGATTTCGCGCAGGTCGGAATCCAGGAACCGGCGCAGCACCGCATTGCCGAAAGAACCGGTTCCGCCCGTGATCAAAAGGGTCTTGTCAGTGAACATGTCAGCTTCCATTGGTCAGGTGTTCCGCCGGGGCCGCGCCGCGCAGCAAGGCCAGATAGCTGTTAGCGCGGTGGGCTGGCGAAGAAAAGTGGATCGCGTGGTCGCGCGCCGCCGCCAGACGGGCGGGATCAAAGCCCGCGCGCCAGCCTTCCGCAATGCGCCGGGCAGCATCGGCGGGGTCCAGCGGGTCGAAATAGGTCGCCAGGTCGCCACAGACATCGCGATTGAAGCCTCGGTCGGATGCGAATAGCGGGCGCTGCATCGCCATCGCCTCAAGCGGGGTGGCGGAAAAACATTCCAGCAGGGATGGGAACACCACCGCGTCGATGGCCTGATAAAAGCCGGGGCACTGCGGGGCGGTCAACGGCCCGACATTCACGCAGGCCTGGCGGAACTCGGGCGTCGTGGCACTCCATTCGTCATCGGTCAGCGTGACGAAAACCCGTGCGTTGATGCCGTGATCGTCGTGCAGAATCCGCACCAGTTCGGGAAAGATCACCGTATTCTTGTGCAGATAGTTGCGCCCCAGAAACCCCAGGCGCAGGTCGCAGTCCACCTGCGGCACCGCGACCGGACGCCAAGCTGAGGGGTCCAGGAACAGCCGCGACAGGCAATTGCGAACGACATGGATCCGCGCCGGGTCGATGCCCAGTTCGCGGACCAGCCCGTCCTTGACGTGCGGCAGCTCGACCACCAGCACATCGGCGCGTTTGAAGAATCGCGCGTGGATCCAGAACTTCAGCCGCGTTTTCAGCCGCTGGATCATGCCCATGCGGCCATAGCATTCGTTTCGTGGAAAGATGATCCAGGGCTGCGCAAAGCCGACCACGCTACGGAACCGGGGCCGCCATCGATAGAGCGGACCAAAGACCGTCAGCACGGCGTCAAAGCCCTGCATCGCGCGGTGGCTGTCGCCGTCGGTCAGGTTGAACCCGCGGATCGTGCGCCGCGTCACGTTCGGCCCCGGATCGACGTCCATCGCCGCCAGATTTTCCGCCACCTCATCCGACACATGGGCAAAGACATTGCCCGACAGCGCGCCCTGCGCCAACAGTTCGGCCACGGCGGAGGTCGCCACTTGCACGCCGCCCCCCGCATGAAGATTGGCAGCATTGACAAGATAGCGGGGCGCGGATGCGGGATGATCTTTTCTCATGACGCCGCGCTAATACCACGCGCTTGGCCTCACGGCCATATGGCAAGCAAGAGCGTTTGTCTTTCGACCCGTTTCACGTTAGGACTTCGCCGCGCCCGGCAATGCGGGGCCATTTCGACCGCGGGATTTGCATATTGTCCAGACATCTTGGCCGCCTTGCAAATGTTGGCCTGCGGGTCACGACCCTGGCCATCCGGTTTCTGCTGGTGTTCTTCCTTGCGCGCTATCTGGACCCCGCCGACCTGGGATATTATGGCCTGTTCACGGCCACAGTGACGCTGGCGCTGTATGTGATCGGCCTGGATTTCTATGTATTCACGACGCGGGAAGTGCTGCGCCGCCCCGAAGGCGACCGCGCGCCGCCGGTCAAGGCCCAGATCGCGCTGTCGGGTCTGCTGTATCTGATCGCGCTGCCTCTTGCTGCGGCTGTGCTGGTGGCCCTGGGCTGGCCTGGGCATCTGATCTGGTGGTTCACCCTGATCGCCGTACTGGAACATGTGAACCAAGAGGTGTTCCGCCTGCTGATCGCGCTGTCACGGCAGATTACCGCCAGCCTGCTGATGTTCGCTCGACAGGGCAGTTGGGCGATCGCGGCGGTGGCAGTCATGGCGCTGCGGGCTGACGCGCGCAGCCTTGATCTGGTGCTTGCGCTGTGGGCTGCGTCGGGGCTGGTCACCGCTGTCCTGGGCGTCTGGGCGATCCGACATCAGCAGCTTGGCGGGTGGCAGGCCCGCGTGAACTGGTCGGTCGTGTGGTCGGGCGTCAAGGTCAGCCTCGCCTTTCTGATCGCCACCATGGCCCTGCGCACCATCCAGACCCTTGACCGCTACGGTGTCGAATATTTGAACGGGATCGAATCCGTCGCCGCCTATGTGCTGTTCCTGGGTGTCGCTGGCGCGCTGCTGACCTTTCTGGATGCGGGGGTGCTGGCCTATGCCTATCCGGCGCTGATCGCCCTGTGCCATCAGCGTGAATTCGCCGCCGCCCGCCGCAAGTTGCGCGAGATGGCGGTGCAGACCGTCGCCATTTGCCTGGGCTTTTCGGTCATCAGCTGGCTGATCCTGCCCTATCTTCTGGCCTGGATCGGCAACCCGCTGTATCAAGATGCGGTCGGCCTTTACCCATGGCTGCTGGGCGCGGTCGTGCTGAATGCGCTTGGCATGATCCCCCACTATGCCCTTTACGCCAGCGGGCATGACCGGCAGATCATCTACAGCCACCTTGCCGCGCTGCCGGTGTTTCTTGTCAGCGCCTGGGGCTTGGGGCAGATTGTGCCTGACTTGGCAGTTCCGATTGCCTTGGCTATGTCTTTCGCGCTGATCCTGTTGTGGAAGTCGGTCGCTTATCTGCGATGTGGCTTTGCGCGCAGGCCCGACCAGCCGCAGTCCGAATGAACGCACGCACACAGACAGGGTGATCCAAGTATGATCCGCTATGGCCAACAAGACATCACCCAGCAGGATATCGACGCCGTCGTTGCTGTGCTGAAATCCCCCAACCTGACCCAGGGCCCGAACATCCCCCAGTTCGAGGACGCGGTGCGCGCCCAAACCGGGGCGGCCCATGCGGTTGCGGTGAACAGCGCCACCTCGGCGCTGCATATCGCCTGCATGGCGCTGGATCTGGGGCCGGGCGACTGGCTGTGGACCACGCCCAACACCTTCGTCGCCTCGGCCAACTGCGCGCTGTATTGCGGCGCTCAGGTCGATTTCGTCGACATCGACCCCAAGACCTATAACCTGTGCCCCAAGGCGCTTGAGGCCAAGCTGATCGAGGCCGAAAAGCAGGGGAAACTGCCGAAGATCGTCGTGCCGGTGCATCTGACCGGTCAGCCCTGCGACATGCAGGCGATCCATGCGCTTGGCCAGAAATACGGCTTTCGCATCATCGAGGATGCCTCGCATGCGATCGGCGGGCGCTATCAGGGCGAGCCGATCGGCAACTGCCGTTATAGCGACATCACCGTGTTCAGCTTTCACCCGGTCAAGATCATCACAACCGCCGAGGGCGGCATGGCGATGACCAATGATGCGGCCCTGGCCACCCGGCTGGGCCTGCTTCGCAGCCACGGCATTACCCGCGATCCCGATCTGATGACGCAGGACATGGATGGGGTCTGGTTCTACCAGCAGGTCGCACTTGGCTTCAACTATCGCATGACCGACCTTCAGGCGGTGCTGGGCGTCAGCCAGATGACCCGACTGCACGCCTATGTCGAGCGCCGCCACCAGATCGCGGCGCGGTATGACGACCTGCTGGCCGACCTTCCGCTGACGTTGCCGTGGCAGCATCCCGACAGCCACTCTGCCTATCACCTTTATGTGATCCGGCTGAAGCTGGACCAGATCAGCACCACCCGCAGGGCGGTGTTCGACCATCTGCGCGACCATGAGATCATGGTGAATGTGCATTACATCCCGGTCCATACCCAGCCGCATTACGCGAAGATGGGCTTCAAGCCCGGCGATTTCCCGCAGGCCGAGCAGTATTACGAGGAAGCGATCAGCATCCCGATGCACCCGCTGCTGACGGATGCGGATCAGGATTTCGTCGTCCAGACCCTGCGCGAGGCCCTGGCGGAATGAGGCTGGCCGTCATCCCGGCGCGGGGCGGCAGCAAGCGCATCCCGCGCAAGAACATCAAGCCCTTCTGCGGCAAGCCGATGATCGCCTGGTCGATCGCGGCGGCGCGGGACAGCGGCTGTTTCGACCGGATCATCGTCAGCACCGATGATGCCGAAATTGCCCAGGTCGCCCGCGATCACGGCGCCGAGGTGCCCTTCACCCGCCCGGCCGCGCTGTCGGATGACCATACGGGTACGATACCGGTGATCGCCCATGCCGCCGCCTGGCAGGCCGACCATGGCACGGCCCCGGATCTGGTCTGCTGCCTGTACGCCACCGCGCCTTTCGTCCGCGCGGCCGACCTGCGCGACGGGCATCAGGCCCTGACGGGATCGGGGGCGGATTACGCCTTTTCGGTCACCACCTATGCGTTCCCGATCCAGCGTGCGCTGCGCCGCACCGAGGATGGCCGCGTGGCGATGTTCCAACCCGACCATTTCGCCACCCGCTCGCAAGACCTGGAAGAAGCCTGGCACGATGCCGGACAATTCTATTGGGGCCGGGCGGCGGCCTGGCAGGCGGGCCGCGTGCTGTTCGGGTCCGGCTCGGTCCCGGTGCCGATCCCGCGCCACAGGGTGCAGGACATCGACACGCCCGAGGACTGGCGGCGCGCCGAGCTGATGTTCGCGGCCTTGGCCGCCCAGTCGGCAGAGTAACGATGCTGCGCGTGGCGTTCCGCGTCGATGCCTCGGTGCGAATCGGGTCGGGGCATGTGATGCGCTGCCTGACGCTTGCCGATGCGCTGCGCGAGGCGGGGGCTGACTGCCAGTTCCTGTGCCGCGTCCATGATGGCAATCTGAACGACCTGATCGCGGCGCGCAGCTTTGCGGTGACGGCGCTGCCGATGGGCGGGGCGGCGTTGCCAGACGAACCGGTGCTGGCCCATGCCGACTGGCTGGGCAGCGACTGGCAGACCGATGCGCATCAGGTGGTCGCCGCGCTTGGCGGTAAGCCTGTGGATGTGCTGGTGGTCGATCACTACGCGCTGGATCACCGCTGGCATCGCGCGCTCCGCCCGCATGTCGGGCGGATCATGGTGATCGACGATCTGGCAGACCGGGCCCATGACTGCGACCTGCTGCTGGATCAGAATCTGGGGCGGCAGGCGGCTGATTATGACGGCCTGGTGCCCGATCACGCCCCCCGCATGATCGGCCCGCATCACGCCCTGCTGCGCCCCGATTTCGCCCGCGCCCGCCCCGACAGCCTGCGCCGCCGCGGTCCGCCCGCGCTGCGCCACCTGCTGATCACCATGGGTGGCGTCGATCAAGATAACGTGACCGGCCAGATCCTGAACGCGCTGCCGGGCCTGCACCTGCCCGACCTGACCGGGATCGAGGTCATCCTTGGCCCCTCGGCCCCCTGGGTCGAAGCGGTGCGCGAAGCTGCGGCCAGAATGCCCTGGCCTACGACAGTGCGCGTCGGCATCACCGACATGGCCGCGACCATGGCGCGCAGCGACCTTGCCGTCGGTGCCGCGGGCGGCACGTCATGGGAACGCTGCTGCCTGGGCCTGCCGACCATTCAGATCGTGCTGGCCGATAACCAGATGGGCGCGGCAGAGGCGCTGGATCGCACCGGCGCTGCAATCGCGGTGCGCACGCCCGGACAGATCGCCGAGACCCTGCGCGGTCTGGACAGCCGCGACCGGATGCGCGACATGTTGCAGCGCGTCGGCCGCACCGCCGCCGGGCTGGTCGACGGTCTGGGCGCGCAGCGGGTCGCTGCCATCATCTTGGGGGGCCAGCATGACTGAAAACTGCCGTATCCGCCCCTTGGCCGAGGCGGATCTGCCCATGGTCCTCGCCTGGCGCAACGCCCCTGCGGTGCGGGCGGTCATGTTCACCCGACACGAAATTACCCTGGACGAGCATCGCCTCTGGTTCGCGCGCGTCAGCCAGGATCCGAGCCGTTGCCTGATCCTGGTCGAGGACACCAGCGGCCCCATCGGTTACGCGCAGTTTGCCGATGTGGAACCGGGCGGCGTTGCCGACTGGGGCTTTTACGCCCGCCCCGGCGCGCCGAAAGGCACCGGACAGCGGCTGGGGCGTGCCGCGCTTGACCACGCCTTTGGTCCGCTCGGGCTGCACAAGGTCTGCGGTCAGGCCATCGGCAGCAATCTGCCGTCGATCCGGCTGCATCTTCGGCTGGGCTTCACCCAAGAGGGGGTCTTGCGCGACCAGCGACGCCGCGATGGCGGCTATGACGACCTTGTCTGCTTCGGCCTTCTGGCCAGTGAATGGCAGCGCGACGGACATTCAGGAGACATTTCATGAAGCCCATCCACATTGCCGGTCGCGCCATCGGCCCCGACCATCCGCCCTATGTGATCGCTGAACTGTCGGCCAATCACAACGGCAGCCTGGACACCGCGCTGCGGATCATTGATGCCGCAAAGGCCGCCGGAGCGGATGCAATCAAGTTGCAAACCTACAAGCCGGAGACGATCACACTGGACAGCGATGCCGAGGATTTCATGATCCGTGGCGGGTTGTGGGACGGCCAGCGACTGTTCGACCTGTATCAACAGGCCCACATGCCTTGGGATTGGCACAAGCCGTTGTTCGATCACGCGCGCGCGCAGGGGATCACGATCTTTTCCTCACCCTTCGACAATACCGCCGTCGACCTGCTGGAGGATCTGGGCGCGCCCGCCTACAAGATCGCCTCGTTCGAGGCGGTTGACCTGCCGCTGATCCGCTATGTCGCCGCGACCGGCAAGCCGATGATCATCTCGACCGGGATGGCCGATGCCGATGAAATCGCCGAGGCCATCGCCGCCGCCCGTGACGGCGGCTGCCGTGAACTGGCGATCCTGCACTGCGTCAGCGGCTATCCCGCCCCGCCCGAGGATTACAACCTGCGCACCATCCCCGACATGATCGACCGGTTCGGGATGGTCACCGGCCTGTCGGATCACACGCTGGACAATACCACCGCGATTGCCAGCGTGGTGATGGGCGCCTCGATCATCGAAAAGCACTTCACGCTGGATCGCAGCGGCGGCGGGCCGGATGACAGCTTTTCGCTGGAGCCGGCAGAATTGGCGACGCTGTGCCAATCGGCGCGCACCGCCTGGTCGGCGCTTGGCGCGGTGGATTATGGCCGCAAATCCAGCGAACAGGGCAACGTCCAGTTCCGCCGGTCGCTGTATTTCGTCCGCGACCTGCGCGCGGGCGAGGTTATCACTGCCGACGCGATCCGCAGCGTCCGCCCCGGCTATGGCCTGGCCCCCAAACACATGGACCGCGTGATCGGCACCACCGTCACCACCGACGTTCGCGCCATGACCCCGGTCCGCGCCGAGGTGCTGACCAAGGGGCTGATCGCATGAATATCCTGCTACTGTCGAACAACGCGCCGAACGATGGTGCATAGACGCTACCTTGGCTGCTGGCGTTGTTCGTCGTCAGCAGCTCAGATTGAAAAAGGCGACGTTGGGCAGGTCGACGTATCGCTCCGCGCTGGTTCCGTGATGATAAATCCTAACGATGTCGTAGTTCTTGGCGAGATAGGGTATCAGTATCTCGGCCGGCAGGCCTGCGGGGGCCATGATCCCAGATGCAAACAAGGTATGATCTCGCAGGTGCGGATGAGGTTTAATGTACAGATCGACACGTTTTGCGCTTAGCTTTTCGGCGATAGCGGCCTCCGGCTGCCAGTTGGTCATATAAAGAGCGCACTCGGAATGACCCGGAATGGGAAAGTCTGGCATGGCAAAGACTTTGGCCCAGAAATCGAAATCGTCCTCAATCACCTGTGCGATGCTGGTCGAAATCTGCAGGACGGTCGCGACTTCGCCCACCTTCTCTTTATATTCGGCGGGCTCCAGGACATTGATGTAGTCAGTGAAGCGGCTGTGACCAAATCGGGTGCCAATGCCGATCAGTCGAAACAGACGTTCCCGCCAGCCCCGATAAAGGTCGGATCGATAGGTTCCCACGCCCTCCTCGAACACATGAATGTTTATCCGCGGCAGTGCTGCCTTGAGGCGCGCAAGTCGGATAAAGCTGCGCGGGCCGACATCAGCGTCAATAAAGATCGACTTGGGAGCCAGTAGACGTGCGGCGGTCATCGCGTCGTCGCGCGACGCCGCATAAGTGACTTCAACCTCAGCCAGACGAGCCAGCCTATCGGTCACCTCACGGGCACCGTCAAACTCGTCAAAGATGATGATTTGCGACGGTTGGCCAGCGCGATCTCGCCGAAGCGCATGAGCGATCAGAATTTGAAGCGGCTTTCCTACAACGTAAGCGTCCATTGAGAATGTCGCCTAAGCCCGGTCGCCGCCATCTTGAACCGCGCTCTCAGCCGACGTGCCGTCTGTTTGCATAGCCGCCCTTTCGCCCGACGCAGGCGTTCGCGCGCCACCATAGTTGCGGTAAACGATGAGCAGCGCCGCCAGCAGCGTGCCCAGCACCCAGATCATTGCGATCAGCCTGGTGCGGCCCTGCCCCACCGGCTTGTCGTCGGCAAGGGCCGGATCAAGGATTTGCACCGTCCCATGCGCACTGGCGCGCAGGATGCGCTGCTCCTGCACGACCTTCATCAGCTCAAGATAGATCTGCTGCGCGATCTCCACATCGCGTTGCAGGTTCTGCAATTGCAACTGCGCATCCGGTACCGCCGACAGGTCGTCCAGAATGCCTTCGCGGATCCGCTCCAGCCGCTCGCGTTCCTTGGGCAGCTGATTGTCGCGCAGCAGTTCTTCGTTCTCGGCCAGACGCTTCAGCAGAAACTCGGTCTGCACCTGCATGTTGATGGTGCGCGATTCCTTCTGGAACTCGTTCAGGGCCTCTTCGGCGCGGTCGATCGCGGCCATCGCGGCGGGCAGTTCCTTTTCCACATGCTCGACCCGGCGCTGCGCGGTCGCGACCGCATAGCGATCGTTGAAGGCGGAGTAGATCTCCAGCGTGGTGGACAGGATGTGCTCGGCCCGGCGTGGATCATAGTCGCGGAAGGCAAGCTCGATCAGTTCGGTCCGGCGAAGCTGGCTGACGGTCAGCGCCTCGTCCATCCATTTCATCGTGTCGAACAGCGTGTCCTTGCGCAGCAGGAAATCCTGGCCGGGATCGCCGGACAGGGCGGTGACGTTCAGCGCAAAGCCAAGATCGGGCAGCTCGATCTTTTGCCCAACTGTACCGTCCACGCGGTCGCCGTTCGGCAGTTCCAGCCGGAACCTGCCGTCCTCGGTCAGGATCAGGTCCATGTCCTCACCATACCATGCGCGCGGCACGGTCAACTCATCAACGGTGATGCTGGCGGGGCCAGCCTGACCGGCACCAAACAGCAGGCTGCCAAGGACGGGCAGCCGCTGCATCAGCGGCGGGTGGGCGGGGCGGGCCAGCACTTGCAGGTCCAGCGCCTCGATCACCGCGCCCATGATTGCACGCGACTTGACGATGGCGATTTCGGTTTCCATCGCATCGCCACCACCGCCGCCCAGCAACGGCAGGTTCAAACCCGCGGCCATCAACGACGAACCCGGCTCGATGCGGATATTGGCGGTGCTTTCGTAAGCGTTGGTGATCGACAGCGCCACCAGCAGCCCGATCACCAGCGCCGCCCCCGAGGCCAGCGCCATCGCGCGCTTGCGCCGCAGGACGACGCGAAACACCTCGGACAGGTTCAGGATGTCTTTTTCAGCGGCGGCATCGGTCATCATCTGTCTCGGGATCTGGGGCAAGGTGCAGGCTTTGTCTTAGCAACATCGCAGTCGAACTCAACCCGTCAGGGTAGTGGCCGGTCGGACTGGAAAAGTGGCGCGATATATAAAGATCAACAAAATCGTTGCCATAATGCCTTTGAGGGGCGCTGAGATTTGAACATACCAAATGATGGCGAAACCGAACTGCAACTTGAACAAGAGAAAAGCATAAACGAGATTGCGAACGGCTAGAGCCGATACCAATTTCTGCTGCAGAACACCCATAGCGAATGAAATCACCGCATGTAGGGCCATGGACAGCACCGCACCAAGCGTAAGAATGGGTAACGCCGGCATAAACCCCGACAGAACATTGCCTATTTCATCATAGTGACTGAACAAGCTAACAGGCAAATATCTGAAAGATATGAATTGCTGGCCGCTCTCAAACGGCCAACAGCCGAACAGGCACTCTGATCGGCCGGGCCACAGCGACAAAGCACCGGGCTCGTCGAAAACGCTCCATAGAAGTTGCGCCTGAAGCGCGGCGCGTACAAGTAAAAAGCCCGCTTCTTTCTCCTGCATCATATAGCTCGTCACTGCGAAGATCACGAGCATGATCAAAGCGCCAACCGCCAGCAAAAGATGCCCGCGCCTTAAGGTGACCTGTCCGATGGCTCCTGGCACGACGAAGAACCAGGCATTCATGAACACAATGAACATGGTGAATTTTTCGCCCAAAACGAAAATGGCCGTTAGGACGTAGCTACCCAGGATCAAAGTGGGCAGCATGAGGCGCTCACTTTTTTTCCGTTGTGTCAGGTAGTAGAAGGCGACAAAGAAAAAACTTTGGCTAACCAGACTGCCGAGGATGGCCGAACCCGGAGGGGCAATTTCACGCCAGAATGTCTTGCGATCAACGCCGAGGAGGACGGGGCCACCCGTCGCGGCCAAGACATAGGCGGCTATGGCAAGCGTCAAACCGACGAACAGAAAGATCAGCGCGCGATTGGCAGCCTCCGACGGCCGCAGCATGCCGTGGCCCCAACGAAAGCGCGCCGCCAGATGGTAGCCGACGCGGCATACCTCAAGCCCCACAACCAGATAGATCAGCAGAACCCAGAAGATGCCGTTGGCGGTGCCAACACGCCCAATCTCGATCATCAAGGTTCCGGCGCTGATGATCGCTGCGCTCAGCATCATGCCGACCGTGTAGTAGATCTGGAAAAAGCTGGTCAGCACCACAGCTTGCTGATTGCGCAAGAAGATCCACAGATAGATCAGCGTGGCCAGCACGCCAAAGCCCTGCGCCCAGCTGACCCAGGGCCCCGGTGCGGCGCGTTCGACCAGATACAGCACCACCCCGGCGACCAGCATCACTCCGGACGCCAGAGCCCGCGCGGACACGTGCCAATCACCATCCTCACTGTGGCCGGGCAGGGTGACGGTCGCCTCGGTCATGCCGCGCCATCGGTGTGATAGCCCTCGGCATGGGTGGCGATCAGGTGGCGCACGGCGGCCGCATCCTGTCGGGTGATACCATCGGCCAGATCGCTCAGAAGCTTCGCCAGCCGCGCCGGGTCGGGCATGTTTTCGTTCGCGCGCATGATCTTGGGATGCGGTGTCTGCACTAGGTTGTCACCGCTGATCAGTAGTTCCTCATACAGCTCTTCACCCGGGCGCAGGCCAGTATAGCGGATCTCGATATCGCCAAGCCCGGTTTCGGGGTCGCGCAGGCTGCGACCCGACAGCAGGATCATCTGCCGCGCCAGATCGGCAATGCGGCGCGGCTCGCCCATGTCCAGCACGAACACATCGCCACCCTGGGCATAGGTGCCCGCCAGCAGCACCAGCCGCGCCGCCTCGGGGATGGTCATGAAGAACCGGGTCACCTCGGGGTGGGTGACGGTCACCGGGCCGCCGCCCTGGATCTGGCGCTGGAACAGCGGCAGGACCGACCCGGACGACCCCAGCACGTTGCCGAACCGCACCATCGAAAACAGCGTGCCGTCGCTGCGGGTCTGCGCATCCTGCACAAGTTGTTCTGCGATCCGCTTGGTCGCGCCCATGATATTGGTCGGCCGCACCGCCTTGTCGGTCGAGATCAGGATCATCCGCGCCACGCCCGCGGCCCGCGCCGCATCCACCACATTGCGGGTGCCCAGGATGTTGTTGCGCGCGCCCTCAAGCTCGTTCGCTTCGATGATCGGCACATGCTTGTAGGCGGCAGCGTGAAGGATGACGTCGGGCCGGGTCTCGTTCAGCACCTGCCGCAGCCGCACCCGATCCGCGACCGATCCCAGCCGGGTCACGATCCGCACATTCCGGCAATCGGCGCGTTCCAGCAGCTCGCGCTCGATCGTATACAGCGCAAATTCGCTGTGCTCGAACAGGATCAGCGTGGCGACCTTGCCCATCGCCAACTGACGGCACAGTTCCGAACCGATGGAGCCGCCCGCCCCCGTGACCATCACTGTCTTGCCCAGATAGGTGCGGGCGATGTCAGGATGATCCAGCGCCACGCTTTCGCGGCCCAGAAGGTCCAGCGGCGTCACCTCATTCGGGCTTTCGGCGGCCGGGCGCATCAGCAGATCCATCAGCGAGGGGGTCGCGCGCACCTTGAAGCCCTGCTCCTGGATGCTGGCCAGGATTTCATCGCGCCGGGGACCGGTCAGGGACGGGATGCTCAGCCAGATTTCCTCGAAGCCCCATTTGCGTTGCAGGCTCTCCAGATCGCGCGGCGATCCGACCGGCAGGCCGCCGATCACCAACCGGTGCAGGTTCGGGTTGTCGTCGATGAAGCCGACGGGGCGGGCGTCGGTCGACCGATGCAGGGTCGCGGCCAGCTGGATGCCGGCCGTGCCCGCGCCATAGATCGCCACACGCTTCAGGCCGCGATCCAGCGTCAGGCGGTTCAGCACCTGCAACACCACCACCCGCGCCAGCACCAGCAGGCCAAAGAACACCACCCCGAACAGCAGCCACAGCGATGCCAGCACCGGCCCGCCGCGCAACAGGGCGATCAGCGCCATCGCCGCCGCCGTCAGCGCCGCGACCATCGCCAGCCGCACCACCGCCGTCGCATCAAAGGCGCCCAGCTTCAGCCAGGGCAGGCGAAAGCCAAAGACCACCGCCGCCGTCACCGCCAGCAACAGCAGCAGCGTCAGCCCGTCCATCGCCACGCCCGGCATGAACAGCAACACCGTCACCGCAAAGGCCAGACCCGCCAACGCGACGTCATGCACAAAGAACAGGGCCTTCTTGGTCTGACGGGGCAGACCGGCAAGCTGTGCCGCGACGCGCTTCAGTGGCAATGTCGTCTCCCGCAGTTGCCATCACAAAGGCCACCCTGGCCGGGTGGTCCCGTTCCTTGACGCGGCTTTGTAAAGTCTTCTTGGTCAAAGCTAAAGTGCTTTGACGATGGCACCGCGCAAGGCAGGCATCGCGCCGCCGAACACGTTTAGGTGAGGGTCTGGCAGGGCGCCGCCCATCGCCCCTGCCGCATCCGCGCATGTCATTGGCAGCGGGTCGCAAAGAACCTATAGTGCGCGCGCACATCAAAGGAACCGCCATGAAACCGTCCCTGCGTCTGCTTCTGATGACCTCGACCGCGGTCTGCGCCACCGCCAGTGCCGGGTTGGTCACGGCTGAACCGACGATCGGATCGTCGCTGAACAGCTATGGGATGCCGGGCGCGATCGAGACCCCCACCGCCGAGGTGCTGCCCGACGCCACCGCCGCCGGCACGCTGAACAAGACCACCTATGCGCAGCGCAGCAACCTTGCCTTCCAGATCCTGCCGCAGGTGACCGGTCTGTTGCGCTATGCCACGATCCCCGGACTGGATCCGACGCGCGGTCGCGGCAAGCTGTATGACCGCAGCTTTGACGTGCATTATCAGGTCTTTGGCGAAGAGGGCTGGCGCCCCGCCGTCGCCATCGGTCTGCGCGATTTCATGGGCACCGGCGTCTATTCGTCGGAATATGTCGTCGCCACCAAGACCCTGGCACCCGGCATCAAGGCCAGTGCCGGGATCGGCTGGGGCCGTCTGGCGGGCAATCACCGCACCGCCAATGTCGGCCAGGGCGGCGTGCCGGATGTCGACAACTGGTTCCGTGGCACCGCCAAGCCTTTTGGCTCGATCAGTTGGCAGGCCAGCGACAAGCTGAGCCTGACCGCCGAATATTCAAACGACATGTACACCCGCGAGGTGGCCGAGGGCGCGACGCCGCTGACCCGGCACATCAACCTGGGCGCCAGCTACAAGCTGACGCAGGGCGCCACCGTGTCCGCCTATACACTGGGCGGAGAGGTGTTCGGGGCGCAGATCTCATTGGCGATGAACCTGAAGGATTCGCCCTTCCCGTCGGGGCTGGAACCCGCGCCCGCGCCGGTGCGCCCGCGCGTTGCACCGGGGGCCGACCCGCAGGGCTGGTCCGGCGCCTGGACCGCCGACTCGACCGCGCATCCGGCCATTCAAAAGGCGCTTGGCGATGCCCTGGCGAAAGAGGGGCAGCGGCTGGATTCCATGTCGCTGTCGGCCAACCGCGCCGAGGTTCGCATCCGCAACGACCGCTATTGGCACCAGCCCGAGGCGATCGGCCGCACCGCGCGGCTGATGACCCGCGCGCTGCCGCCCTCGGTCGAAACGCTGGTCATCACCTCGGTCAAGGCCGGGATGCCGGTGTCATCCGTCGAACTGAAGCGGTCCGATGTGGAACGGCTGGAAAACGGCCCCGCCGCCGACATCGCGCAGCGCGCCCAGATCGTGAACGCCGCGCCCAATCCGGGCGATCTGGTGGCGACCCCCGGCCTTTATCCGCGCTTTGAATGGGGGCTGAAGCCCTATGGCACGCTGGTGCTGTTCAACGCCGACACGCCCTATCGCTATGAAATCGGGGCGGAACTGGGCGGCAAATACGAATTGATGCCGGGCCTGGAAATCGCGGGCCACCTGCGGCAGCGCGTCCTGGGCACCGCCAAGCAGACCGCGCCGCGCGGCTATACGCTGGATCAATACCTGGCCAAGACCGATGACTATGCCGCCAACGGCATTCCACATGTGCGGTCGGATTCGGGCATGTATAACGGCGCATCCGGCCCGGTCGTCAAAGACCTGACCCTGGCCTGGAAGGCGCACCCGACGGAAACCACCTATACCCGCGTGACCGTGGGCCTGCTGGAACGCGCCTATGGTGGCGTCTCGGCGGAAGTGCTGTGGAAGCCGGTGGATTCGCGCCTGGCCTTGGGTGCGGAAATCAACCATGTCAAAAAGCGTGACTTTGAAAAAAGCTTCGCCTTCCGCGATTATGAGGTCACGACGGGCCATGTGTCCGCCTATTACGACTTTGGCGGCGGCTTCTGGGGTCAGATGGATGTCGGCAAATATCTGGCCGGCGATGTCGGCGCGACCGTCGCGCTGAACCGCGACCTGTCGAACGGCTGGCGTTTGGGGGCCTATGCTACCAAGACCGACATGAGCGCCGAGCAATTCGGCGAAGGCTCGTTCGACAAGGGTATCCGGGTCACGATCCCGCTGTCCTGGGCGGTCGGCACGCCGTCCACGCGCAAGGTCGATACCGACCTGCGGTCGCTGTCACGCGATGGCGGGGCGCGCGTCAACGTCGATGGTCGTCTGTATGAAGGCATCCGCGATGCCCATACCGGCAAATTGTATGAAGGCTGGGGGAAGTTCTGGCGATGATCGGCACGCGCAAACAATTCACGCTTCGGGCGCTTGGCGTCGTGGCAATCGCCCTGCTGGCGGGTTGCGGCTCGGGCCAGACCGACACCGGCAGCCTGGGCATGGTGCGCCAGCTTGCGGCGCCAGCACTGGCCAAGGTCGGCCTGGGCGCCAAGCCCGCCGCCCCCGCCGCCGCCCCCAACCCCGAGGCCATGGCCAGCCGCGCCCTGGCCGCGAATCCCAACCCGTTGATCCTGGTCGGCATCGAATCCCTGGGCGGGATGCAGGTGATGGCGCTGAACGGCAGCAATGGTGACATGCGCACCTATATGACGCCCTCGATGCAGGCGATCGTCACCCGCCGTGGGCTCGTCACCGGCACCAAGGGCTTTGGCCATGACCTGTCGTCGGCCGATCTGAACGGCGTCGCCCCGCTGATCCTGGGCCGCCGCGCCGGTGAGGGGACGCGCACCATGCGTTACATCATGGGCGATGCGGTCGAACGTCCGGTCACCGTCACCTGCAAGGTCACCCCCGGCCCGCGCCAGTCCGTGCCCTTTGCCGGGCGGACCTGGGCCGGCACCACGGTGGCAGAATCCTGTCAGGGCAGCGGCGTCAAGTTCGTCAACAGCTATCTGGTGGGCGACAATGGCACGGCGCTGATCTCGCAACAGTGGGTGGGGCCGCGGATGGGGTCGGTGACGATCCAGACCATCCGCGACTGATCGGTTTTTCGCAAAAGCTCTGCGTCTGGCGTGACTTGTCGCGTCAGACGCGATGTGGCAAACCTCTGGGACGTGCCCCCCGACCGGAGCCAGCACATGCAGGTTGACGCGACGCCGATCCCCGGTCTTCTGCTGCTGAGCCCGCGCCGCTTTACCGATGCGCGCGGCTTTTTTGCCGAGACCTGGAGCCGCCGCACGCTAGAGCTGGCGGGCGTGCATCTGCCCGATTTCGTGCAGGACAACCATTCGCTGTCGCACCAGATCGGCACCATTCGCGGCCTGCATTTCCAGTCGCCGCCCCATGCCCAGGGCAAGCTGGTGCGCTGCGGGCGCGGGCGGCTGTTCGACGTGGCGGTGGATGCGCGGCGTGGCAGCCCGACGTATGGCCGCTGGTTCGGCGTCGAACTGTCGGCGGCCAATGCCGCGCAATTGTGGATCCCCGCAGGGTTCCTGCATGGCTTCGTCACGCGCGAGGCGGACACCGAAATCATCTACAAATGCACCGATTACTACGCCGCGGACTGCGACGGCGCGGTGCATTGGGATAGCGTCGGTATCGACTGGGGGCTGACGGGCGATCCGCTGCTATCCGACAAGGACGCGACCGCACAGGCCTTTGCCGATTTCGCCTCGCCCTTTGAATGGGGGGGCGCGGCGTGAAGATTCTGGTCACGGGCGGCGCGGGGTTCATCGGCTCGGCGGTGGTGCGGCTGGCGGTCGGGCGCGGGCATCAGGTGGTGAATGTCGATGCGCTGACCTATGCAGCGAACCTGGAAAACATCGCCAGCGTGGCGAATACGCCGGGCTATGCCTTTGAACATGTGGACATCCGCGACCGCGCCGCGCTGGACCGGGTGTTTGCGCAGCATCGGCCCGACGCGGTGATGCATCTGGCCGCCGAAAGCCATGTCGATCGGTCCATCGACGGCCCCGGCACCTTCATCGAGACCAACATCACCGGCACCTACAATATGCTCGAGGCCGCCCGCGCCTTCTGGACGGCGCAGGGACGGCCGGATGGCTTCCGCTTTCACCACATTTCAACGGATGAGGTGTTCGGCTCGCTGGGGGCCGAGGGCCAGTTCACCGAGACCACCCCCTATGACCCGCGCAGCCCCTATTCGGCGTCCAAGGCAGCCAGCGACCACCTGGTCCGCGCCTGGCATGAAACCTATGGGCTGCCCACGGTCCTGACCAATTGTTCCAACAACTACGGCCCCTTCCATTTCCCTGAAAAGCTGGTGCCCGTGGTGATCCTGAACGCGCTGCATGGCCAACCGATCCCGGTTTACGGCGACGGCGGCAACATCCGCGACTGGCTGTATGTCGAAGATCACGCCGATGCCCTGCTGCTGTGTCTGGAAAAAGCCGCGGTCGGCCGCAGCTACAACATCGGTGGCGAGAATGAGGCGACGAATATCGACTTGGTGCGCATGATCTGCGCCCATCTGGACGATCTGCGCCCGCAAGGCGCACCGCATGACCGGCTGATCACCTTTGTCACCGACCGCCCCGGCCATGACCGCCGCTATGCGATCGACCCCAGCCGCATCCGCAGCGAACTGGGCTGGCGGCCCTCGGTTACGCTGGATCAGGGGCTGCGGCATACCGTGGAATGGTATCTGGCCAACGAAGATTGGTGGCGACCGCTGCTGAACCGTCAGGGTGTGGGGGAGCGGCTGGGACGCGGATCATGCTGACCGCGCGTTTTCGCTCGGGTTATATTGCGGGTTCTCTGGCCCCCGGATTGGCTGGGCGAACGATCCTTGCCGCGATGCCGGTGCCGCTGGTCGCCTTAGTCTTGCCGGATGTGGATATGATCTGGTTTCACGCTATCGATCATGGCAGCATCCACCATCACCCGTATTGGACGCATATCCAGGCTTTCTGGCTGGCGCTTGCGCTGCCAACCGTCGCGCTGACGTGGAACAGCCGCTGGCGATGGGCGGTCGGTCTGTTCTTTGCGGTGATCCTGTTGCATCTGCTGCTGGACAGTATCGGCGGTGACATCATGTGGGCCGCCCCGTTCAGCGACCGTTTTTTCAGTCTGGTGACGGTGCCCGCGACCCGGGGTCACTGGGCCTTGTCCTTCATGCTGCATTGGACCTTTGCGTTTGAACTGGCGATCTGGCTGTGGGCATTCGTCCTGTGGCAACGGAGGGGATCATGATCCTGATCTTTGGCCAGACCGGGCAGGTGGCGCGGGAATTGGCGCGGTTGTTGCCGGATGCGGTGTTTCTGGGGCGCGACCGGGCCGATCTGACCGACCCGGTCGCTTGCGCCGCAGCGATCGGCGCGGGTGATTACAGCGCCGTCATCAACGCCGCCGCCTATACTGCCGTGGACCGGGCCGAGACGGACGCCCAGACAGCCCGGCTGGTGAATGCCGATGCCCCCGGCGCCATGGCGCGGGCCTGCGCCGCGCGGGGCATCCCGTTCCTGCACGTCTCGACCGATTATGTCTTTGACGGTTCAGGCAGCCGCCCGTGGCATCCGGGCGACCCGACGGGCCCGCTGGGCGTTTACGGCGCGACCAAGCTGGCGGGTGAGGATGCGGTGAGGGCATCCGGCGCGCGGGCGGCGATCCTGCGCACAAGCTGGGTGTTTTCGGCGCATGGCAGCAATTTCGTGAAAACCATGCTGCGCCTTGGGGCCGAGCGTGACCGGCTGACCATCGTCGCCGACCAGATCGGCGGCCCGACGCCCGCCGCCGCCATCACCCGCGCCCTGGTGACGATGGCAGCCGCAATGCAGGGCGGGCAGCCGGGCGGCACCTATCACCTCAGCGGCGCGCCCGACACCTCCTGGGCCGACTTTGCGCGCGAAATATTTCGCCAGTCCGGGCTGTCCTGCCAGGTCGAGGATATTCCAACCGCCGCTTACCCGACCCCGGCGAAACGCCCGGCCAATTCGCGCCTGAATTGCGACAGCCTGACGGCGGATTTCGGTATCGCGCGCCCCGACTGGCGCGACGGGCTGACCACCGTTCTGGCCGAGCTGAAAGGATAGACCATGCAGCGCAAGGGCATCATTCTGGCCGGCGGCAGCGGCACGCGGCTTTATCCGATCACCCAGGCGGTGTCGAAACAACTGCTGCCGATCTATGACAAGCCGATGATCTATTATCCGATCAGCGTCCTGATGCTGGCCGGCATCCGCGAGATGGCGATCATCACCACGCCCGAGGATCAGGCGCAATTCCAACGGCTTCTGGGCGATGGCAGCCAATGGGGCCTGACCTTCACCTGGATAGTGCAGCCCAGCCCCGACGGTCTGGCGCAGGCCTATATCCTGGCCGAGGATTTCCTGGCCGGGGCGCCATCCGCCATGGTGCTGGGCGACAACATCTTTTTCGGCCACGGCCTGCCGGAACTGATGGCCAAGGCCGATTCCCAGCCCAGCGGCGGCACCGTCTTTGGCTATCACGTCGCCGACCCCGAGCGTTATGGCGTGGTCGACTTCGACACGGATTTCCGGGTGCGCGCGATCATCGAAAAGCCCGCGCGGCCGCCGTCATCCTTTGCCGTCACCGGGCTTTACTTCCTGGACGCCACCGCCCCGGAACGCGCCCACCGCGTCACCCCGTCACCGCGGGGCGAGCTTGAGATCGTCACCCTGCTGGACAGCTACCTGGCCGAGGGCAGCCTGAGCGTCGAACGCATGGGGCGCGGTTTTGCCTGGCTGGACACCGGCACCCATGCCAGCCTGCTGGATGCGGGCAATTTCGTGCGCACCCTGCAAGATCGTCAGGGCTTGCAAACCGGCTGCCCCGAGGAGATCGCCTTTCAAAAGGGCTGGATCAGCCGCGCCGATCTGCGCGCCTTGGCCGGACGCTGCGCGAAGAACGACTATGGCCGCTATCTGATGCGGCTAGCGGACGGGGCCTAGGCCTGATCCTCGGCGGCCAGCACGGCGGCCAGACCGGCGCGGTAATCTGGATAGGCCAGCACCACGCCCAGATCGGCCTTGATCCGCTCGTTCCGCACCCGTTTGGATTCCGCATAAAAGCTGCGCGCCATCGGGCTTTGTTCGGCGGTGGCGTAATCCTCGGCCGGGGGGATCGGCAGGTTCAGCATCCGGGCGGCGGCCTCGATCACGTCCTCGGGCGGGGCCGGTTCGTCGTCGCAGACATTATAGACCGCGCCGGGGTCGGGCCGCGCGATCGAGGCCAGTACCACGGCGGCGATGTCATCGACATGGATGCGCGAAAAGATCTGGCCGGGCTTGATGATGCGCCGCGCGGTACCGGCACGGACCTTGGCAAAGGGGCCGCGTCCGGGGCCATAGATGCCCGCCAGCCGGAACAGGTGCAGCGGCAGGCCGCAATCCGCCGCAAAGGCCTGCCAGTCGCCTTCGGCCTCCACCCGCGCACGCCCGCGCCCGGTGCTGGGCGACAGCGCCGTGCCCTCATCCACCCAGGCGCCCTGATGATCGCCATAGACATTGGTCGAGGACAGATACCCCGCCCACCGCAATCTGGGCGCTACGCGGCGGATGACCTCGCGCGCGGCGGTATCAGCCAGCACCGGGTCGCCCCCCTGATCCGGCCCGGTCGAGATCAGCAGATGGTCCGCGCTGTCCAGCGCCGCAGCGACCGCCGCCGGATCGCCCGGCCAGATCAGCGGCGTGGCCCCGCTGGCGCCGATGCGTTCGGCCCCTCCCGCATCGCGCGTGGTGCCGGTCACGCGCCAGCCCTGCGCCCGCAAGGCGCGGGTGATCGCCGCCGCGCTGTAGCCATGGCCAAAGGTGAAAAGATGTCCGCTCATGCCGCGACTATCGCGCCCCGGCCCGCAGCCCGCAAGCCCGGCACGCCCAGATGTCTTGCAACTGTGACACCGGAATGAGAACCTGCCGCATCCGGGGACCGGCCAGCCCGCCCCACCACTGGCGCGCCGCGCCCAAGGAAAAAACCGTCATGACCGACACCCAGCACCTGCCGATCCTGTCCCCCGATGCGCCCGCGCCGCAGGCCTTTACCGATGCCGCCGCCGCCGTCGAACGCCTGACCGAACTTTATGACGCCGCCACCGGCTTTCTGCTGGATCACTTCGTCGCGGTGATGGGCGGCGCCCCCGCGCAGGCGCGCTATCGCGCCTTCTACCCCGAGGTGCGGATCACCACCACCAGCTTTGCCCTGACCGACAGCCGTCTGGCGTTTGGCCATGTGCCCGAACCCGGCACCTATAGCGCCACGATCACCCATCCGCGCCTGTTCGCGCATTACCTGCGTCAGCAACTTGGCCTCTTGATCCGCAATCACGGCGTCGCGGTGATCGTGGGGCCGTCGCAGACGCCGATTCCGGTGCATTTCGCCGTCGCCTCGCGCTCGGATCTGAACGTCCCGCAGGAAGGCGTGCTGGACGTGCCGCTGCGCGACATCTTCGACGTGCCTGATCTGGCCACCACCAGCGATGACATCGTGAACGGCACCGCCGGGCCGAATGCCGATGGGTCGGGCCATCTGGCCCCCTTTACCGCACAGCGCGTGGATTATTCGCTGGCCCGGCTGTCACATTACACTGCCACCGACCCGGTGCATTTCCAGAACCATGTTCTGTTCACCAACTATCAGTTCTATGTGGATGAGTTCGAGGCCTATGCGCGCCGCGTGCTGGCCGATCCGGCCTCAGGCTATACCGGCTTTGTCGGGCCGGGGAATGCCCGCATCACCAGCCCTGATGCGGTGCTGGACGCCCCGCCGCGCCTGCCGCAGATGCCGACCTATCACCTGACCCGCGATGACGGGCAGGGGATCACGCTGGTCAATATCGGCGTAGGCCCCTCGAACGCGAAAACCGCGACCGACCATATCGCGGTGCTGCGCCCGCATGCCTGGCTGATGGTCGGCCATTGCGCGGGCCTGCGCAATTCGCAGCGGCTGGGCGATTTCGTGCTGGCCCATGCCTATCTGCGCGAAGATCACGTTCTGGATGACGACCTGCCCGTCTGGGTGCCGATCCCCGCCCTGGCCGAAATCCAGATCGCCCTGCAAGAGGCCGTGGCCGAGGTCACGCAACTTGAGGGCTATGAGCTGAAGCGCATCATGCGCACCGGCACCGTCGCCACGATCGACAACCGCAACTGGGAATTGCGCGACCAATCCGGCCCGGTCCAGCGCCTGTCGCAATCGCGCGCCGTCGCGCTGGATATGGAAAGCGCGACCATTGCCGCCAATGGTTACCGGTTCCGGGTGCCCTATGGCACGCTGCTGTGCGTCAGTGACAAGCCGCTGCATGGCGAACTGAAACTTCCCGGCATGGCCACCGCCTTTTACCGCACGCAGGTGGCCAATCACCTGCTGATCGGCGTCCGCGCGATGGAGAAAATGCGCGATATGCCGCTGGAACGGGTGCATAGCCGCAAATTGCGCAGCTTTGACGAAACCGCCTTTCTATAGCGCGCGTTGGCCCGTCAGAATGCGCCAATCGCGCGTTGCGGGGGCGCCCCGGTGGCCCCGCCTTCGCGGGCGTGGCGTTATAGCAGTGGCAAAAAGGCTTGAATTGCTGGCCAAAAGATAGTCTAGCACCGCACAGGCCGCCCCGTGGGCGGCGCAAGAAAACCCGTCAAGGGACACCAAGGAGAGACAGCATATGTCGAAACCGATGACCAAAACGCAGCTCGTCGCTGCAATCGCCGACGAAATGGGCGGCGACAAGAAGACCGCCTCGGCCGCGCTGGACGCCATCGCCGCGGTTGTGTCGCGCGAAGTCGTCGCCGGTGGCGCGATCAACCTGCCGGGGATCGGCAAGATCGCCTGCCGCGCCCGCCCCGAACGCATGGTCCGCAACCCGCAGACGCAGGAAATGGTGCAGAAGCCGGCCGACCGTCAGGTCAAGATGACCATCGCCAAAGCGCTGAAGGACAGCGTGAACGGCTGATCGGGTCCACGACCCCTGGCGCAGGCCCGACCGGGCGGCGCCGCACCAATCGCAAAGGGTCGCCCGCCGGGCGGCCCTTTCCCATAGCTACCCGGGGGGCCAAGAATGGATCTGCGCGCGATCGCAATGGGGCTGCTGTTCGCGGTCATGTGGGCCTCGGCCTTTACCTCGACGCGGATGATCGTGACGGCGGCACCGCCGCTGACGGCACTGGCGATCCGGTTCCTGCTGTCGGGGCTGATCGGCGTCATGCTGGCCCGCGCCATGGGCCAAAGCTGGCGGCTCAGCCGCGCGCAATGGCGCGCCGTCATCATCTTCGGCCTGTGCCAGAACGCCATCTATCTGGGCCTGAACTGGATCGCGATGCAGTGGATCGAGGCCGGGCTTGCCTCGATCATCGCCGCCACGATGCCGCTGATGGTCGCCGGGATCGGCTGGTTCGCCTTTGGCGAAAGGCTGCGGCCAATGGGGCTGGCCGGGCTGGCGGTCGGGCTGGTGGGCGTGGCGATCATCATGGGCGGGCGGCTGACCGGCGGGTCGAACCTGATCGGCATCGCGCTGTGCTTTGGCGGCGCGCTTGCCCTGGCGGTGGCGACGCTGACGGTGCGCGGGGCCTCGACCGGGGGGAACCTGTTGATGATCGTCGGCTTGCAGATGCTGGTCGGGTCGGCGGCGCTGTCCATCGTTGCCCTGGCGTTCGAGCCGTTCCATGTCGACTGGTCGCCGCGCCTGGTGGTGGCCTTCGTCTATACGCTGCTGGTGCCGGGGCTGCTGGCCACCTGGGTCTGGTTCCTGCTGGTCGGGCGGATCGGCGCGGTGCGGGCGGCGGCCTTTCACTTTCTGACGCCGTTCTTTGGCGTGGCGATTGCCGCTTTGCTGTTGAACGAACGGCTGGGCGCCTATGACGTGATCGGCGTGGCGGTGATCATGGCCGGTATCCTGGCGGTGCAACTGTCGAAAGCCCCGCCCGCCTTGACGGTTTCGCCACGAAACTCACGCTGATGTTTGTGCCGGGGGCTTGCTTCGGCACCCCCGGATGCGGAACAAGCGCCGCAAGGCCGCGTTGCCGCTAGGCCCGCCAGCACGCGCCCCGATCGAGCCAACAAAAACCACCGGACCAACCGATGACCCGTCTTATTGCGTTCATGTTTATCCTGCTGCCATCGCTGACCACGGCGCTGCCCGTCGTCGCCGCCCCGATCACCCCCGAGGCGATCGAAGCCGCCACCTATTCCGGCCCGCTGCCAGCCGGCAAAAGCGCCATCACCGCCAAGGTGCAACTGCTGCTGGACCGGTCCGGCATCTCGCCCGGCGTCGTCGACGGCCATCGCGGCGGGATGAGCGAAAGCGCCATCAAGGCCTTTCAGCGCCGTGAAGGCCTGCCGACGACCGGCGTGCTGACCGAGGAAGTCTGGAACCGCCTGCAAGCCTATGCCAGCGCCCCGATCATCGTCGATTACACCATCACCCAGGATGATCTGAACGGGCTGGTCGTGCAAATCCCGCGCGATTACGCGCTGATGGCGCAGATGGATCGGCTGGGCTATACCAGCGTCGCCGAGAAACTGGGTGAGCGGTTCCACATGGACCAGGATTTCCTGATCGCGCTGAACCCCGGCGCGCGGTTCGTGCCGACCGAGACGATCAAGGTGATCGGCCCCGCCGCGCCGCGTCGCGGTCAGGTGGCGCGGATCCTGGTCGACAAGGCGACCCGGCGGGTGGCTGCCTATGACGCCAGGGGCCAGTTGCTTGCCGATTACCCGGCGACGGTCGGGTCGCAGCAGATGCCGTCCCCCTCGGGCGAGCACAAGGTGCGGGCGGTGGCGATCGACCCGACCTATCACTACAACCCGCGCATCAACCCGCAGCAGGGCGACAATGACCAGCCGCTGACGCTGCCGCCGGGGCCGAACGGGCCGGTGGGGTCGGTCTGGATCGGGCTGACGAAGCCGACCTATGGCATCCATGGCACGCCCACGCCCTCGCGGTTGTTCGTGAACCAGTCCTCGGGTTGTGTGCGCCTGACCAACTGGGATGCGCGCGAACTGGCGAATATGGTGCAGCCGGGCGTGACCACCGTGACCTTCCTTGAGCCGGGACAGACCATCGCCGGGGTGATGGCCGGAGACACGACCTTGGCCCCCGCCCCCGGACAAGAGGCCGCTATTCAGGCGACGGTTCAGGCGGCGGTGCTGACCAGCCCGCGCCCCCAGCCGCGCCCCGCCAGCCTGCGCCTGCCGGTTGAGGCGGCGCCGCAGGTTGGACCGCAGGTTGGGCCGCAGGTTGGACAACTGCCGGAGGCGCCCGGCCAAAGCGCAGCCAGCCAGCCTGCGCCGGATGCGCCGGTGCAGGCCGCGCCGGTGCCGGGCGACATTCAGACGCGAACCCTGCCCGCGCCGCAGGTTCTGCCGCAGCGGGGCCGATAGGATGGCGGGGCGGCGGCAGCTTGGGGCGGTTCTGGCGCTGATGGCGCTGTTGCAGGCGACAGCCGCCGATGCGCAGCCGCGGCCCTTGCCGCGCCCCGAGGCGCCAGACGCCCCTGACGCGGAAAGGCCCGCCGCCAAGCCAGCCGCTGCCGCCGCTGCCCCTGCGCCTACCCCTGCCCCTGTCCCTGCGCCTGACACCACGCCCGTCGGCCGCCTGACACCGCCTGCGCCCACGCCTGCCACGCCCCCCCCGCCCGGCGGCCTGCCCTGGATGACGCTGGACCCGCGCCCGATCCTGGCCGAGCCGCCGGTCTTTGCGCCGCCGCAGGATCTGCACGCGCTGGCGCAGACGGCGGATGACGGATGCCTTGCCGATCTGCGCGCCATGGGCACGGAGTTTACCCCGCTGCCCCCGATCACCGAGACTACGCCCGGCTGCGGTATCGCCGCGCCGTTGCGCGTCGATCAGGTGGTCCCGGGCGTCGCGCTTCACGGCGGGGCGGTGATGCGCTGCGAAACCGCGCAGGCGCTCGCACGTTGGACGCGGGATTTCGTGCAGCCCGCCGCGCGCCTGTGGCAGGATCAGGGCGGCGCGCCGCTGACCGGCTATCGCACCGGTTCGACCTATGCCTGCCGGATGCGGGTCGGTGACGGGTCGGGCAAGGTGTCGGAACACGCCACCGGCAATGCCATCGACATCGCCGCCTTTACCTTTGACGGCGCGCCCGATCTGGCCATCGCCCCGCGCGAGGGCGGCAATGACATGGCCACCGCCTTTCAGCGTGCCGCGCGCGGCACCGCCTGCCTGCTGTTCACCACCGTGCTTGGCCCCGGCGCCGACGACGCGCATGACGACCACCTGCATCTGGACATCATGCCGCGGCGTGGCGGCTGGCGCATCTGCCAATAGCGGCGTTGCAAAACCTTCATCTTTGCGTCACCTTTCTGTCGTGGCGGGCGGCTAGGGCTGCGCCGTTGACCCTGACCTCAACGACGACACAAAGGACCGATGATGACCCGTCTTATGATGACCTCGGCCGCCGCGCTGATCGCCATGGCCGCCGCCGCGCAGGCCAGAACCGAAATCCAGTGGTGGCACGCCATGGGCGGCGAGTTGGGCGCCAAGCTGGAAGACATCGTGAAAGGCTTCAATGAAAGCCAGGACGATTTCACCGTGGTCCCCAGCTACAAGGGCACCTATCCCGAAACGATGACCGCCGCGATCTCGGCTTTTCGCGCGAAACAGCAGCCGGCCATCGTCCAGGTGTTCGAGGTCGGCACCGGCACGATGATGGCCGCCAAGGGCGCCGTGAAGCCGGTCTATCAACTGATGCAGGAGGCGGGCGAGGGCTTTGACCAGGCCGCCTTCCTGCCGGCCGTTGTCGGCTATTACACCGATACCGATGGCAACATGCTGTCGATGCCCTTCAACAGCTCGACCCCGATCCTGTATTACAACAAGACCGTGTTCGAAAAAGCCGGGCTGGACCCCGCGACCCCGCCGAAAACCTGGGCCGAGGTCGAGGCGTTTTCCAAGAAGATCATGGATTCGGGCGCGGCGAAATGCGGCTTCACGACCGGTTGGGTGTCGTGGATCCAGACCGAAAACCTGTCGGCCTGGCACAACCAGCCGATCGGCACCGAACAGAACGGCTTTGGCGGCACCGCTGCGCGGCTGACGCTGAACGGGCCGGTGCAGGTCAAGCATTGGGACAACCTGAAGAAATGGGCCGACGCCGGGATCTTCAAATACGGCGGCCCGACCGGCGGCGATAACGCGCCCCCGATGTTCTATTCGCAGGAATGCGCGATGATCATGAACAGCTCGGCCAGCCGCGCGGGCGTCATCGCCAATGCCAAGGATTTCGACCTCGGCTTCGGCATGTTGCCCTATTACGACGACGTGGACGGTGCGCCGCAGAACAGCATCATCGGCGGCGCGACGCTGTGGGTGCTTGAGGGGCGGCCGGCAGAGGAATACGCGGGCGTCGCAAAGTTCTTCCACTATCTGTCCAGCCCCGAGGTGCAAGCCAAATGGCACCAGGACACCGGCTATCTGCCGATCACCCAGGCCGCCTATGACCTGACCAAATCGCAGGGCTATTACGACGCCAATCCCGGCGCCGAAACCAGCCTGAACCAGATCACCCTGAACGCACCGACCGAGAACTCGAAAGGGTTGCGGTTCGGCAGCTATGTCCAGATCCGCGGCATCATCGACGAAGAGTTTGAACAGCTTCTGGCCGGGTCCAAGACTGCCCAGCAGGCGCTGGACGGCGTGGTCGAGCGCGGCAACAAGCTGCTGGACGACTTTCAGGCGCAGAACCCCTGATCGTCCTTTCTGACAGCAGGGGGGCGGCCCCGCGGCGGCCCCCCAACCCGGATTCCCGATGAAACGCACCATCTTTCAGGGTCGATTGCTGCCGTGGCTGTTGCTGGCCCCGCAACTGGCGATCACCGCGATCTTTTTCCTGTGGCCCGCCGGACAGGCGATCTGGCAAAGTTTCCTGCGCCAGGACGCCTTTGGCATCACCACCACCTTTGTCGGCCTGGCGAATTACACGGCGCTGTGGGGCAGCCCGGAATATCTGAACAGCCTGCGTGTGACGGCGGTCTTTGCGATCTTGGTCACGGTGCTGTCAATGGGGCTGGCGCTGCTGCTGGCCCTGGCGGTCGACCGGATGATTGCCTCGGCGCGCGTCTACACCACCGCACTGGTCTGGCCCTATGCGGTTGCCCCCGCCGTCGCGGGCATCCTGTGGTGGTTCATCTTCAACCCGACGGTCGGCGTCATGCCCTATGTGCTGCGCGGGATCGGCTATGACTGGAACCACATCAGTTCCAAGGTCGACGCGATGGTCCTAGTGGTCATCGCAAGCGCGTGGAAGCAGATCAGCTACAACTTCCTGTTCTTCGTCGCGGGCCTGCAATCCATCCCCGCCAGCCTGCGCGAGGCCGCCGCCATCGACGGTGCGGGCCCGGTCAAGCGGTTCTTCACCATCACTTTCCCGCTGCTGTCCCCGACCACCTTTTTCCTGATGGTGGTGAACATCGTCTATGCGATGTTCGACACCTTCGCGGTGATCGACGCCACCACCGAGGGCGGCCCCGCGCAGGCCACGAACATCCTGGTCTACAAGGTCTATTTCGATGGCTTCATCGGTCAGAACATGGGGTCATCCGCCGCGCAATCGGTGGTGCTGATGGCGATTGTCGTCGTGCTGACCGTGGCACAATTCCGCTGGGTCGAAAAACGGGTGGCCTATTGATGATCGAGAACCGCCCTGGCCTGAACCTGCTGGCCCATCTTGTGCTGATCCTGGGCGTGGTTGCCGTCGCGCTGCCGGTCTGGGTGGCCTTCGTCGCCTCGACCCATACCGCGACCGACTTCATGTCGGGGCGCGTGCCGATCTGGCCCGGCCCGCATCTGGTCGACAATTACCGCACCATGTTCGGCGCCGGCCTGTCGACAAGCGGCACCCCGCCGATTGCGCCGATGATGCTGAACAGCCTGATCATGGCGCTGCTGATCGCCGTGGGAAAGATCGCGATTTCCATCATCTCGGCCTTTGCCATCGTCTATTTCCGCTTTCGGTTCCGCATGTTGGCCTTTTGGGCGATCTTCGTCACGCTGATGCTGCCGGTCGAGGTGCGGATCGTGCCGACCTTCAAGGTGGTGGCCGATCTGGGGCTGCTGAACAGCTATGCGGGCCTGTCGATCCCGCTGATCGCATCGGCCACCGCGACCTTCCTGTTCCGGCAGGTGTTCCTGACCATCCCGGATGAACTGACCGAGGCCGCGCGGATCGACGGCGCCGGCCCAATGAAGTTCTTTCGCGACATCCTGCTGCCCTTGTCGCGCACCAATATCGCGGCCTTGTTCGTGATCCTGTTCATCTATGGCTGGAACCAATACCTCTGGCCGCTGCTGATCACCACCGACGCGCGCTATTACACCATCGTCGCGGGGATCAAGCGGATGGCCGATGCCGTCGACGGGCTGCCGCAATGGCATCTGGTGATGGCCACCGCGATCATGGCAATGCTGCCGCCGGTGCTGGTCGTCGTCGGGATGCAGAAGCTGTTCGTCAAAGGTCTGATCGAGACGGAGAAATAACCATGGCCGCCATCACCCTTGACCATCTGGGCAAACTGTATGCCGCCAGCAACCGCGCCGTCACCGATGTGAATATCGACATCGCGGATGGAGAGTTCATCGTGCTGGTCGGCCCCTCGGGCTGCGGCAAGTCCACCCTGCTGCGGATGATCGCCGGGCTGGAAACGATCAGCGAAGGCCGCGTGACCATCGGTGGGCGCGTGGTCAACGATCTGGAACCGGCCGACCGCGACATCGCCATGGTGTTTCAGAACTACGCGCTTTACCCGCATATGTCGGTTCGCCAGAACCTTGCCTATGGGCTGAAGAACCGTGGCACGCCGCGCGACGAAATCGACCGCCGCGTGGCCGAGGCCGCCGAGATCCTGCAAATCGCACCCTTCCTGGATCGCAAGCCGCGCGCCCTGTCCGGCGGCCAGCGGCAGCGCGTGGCCATGGGCCGCGCGATCGTGCGCGAACCGGCGGCGTTTCTGTTCGATGAACCCCTGTCGAACCTGGATGCCAAGCTGCGCGGCACGATGCGACTGGAGATCAAGGCCCTGCAAAAGCGTCTGGGCACGACCAGCATCTATGTCACCCACGACCAGCTTGAGGCGATGACCCTGGCCGACCGGCTGGTGGTGCTGAACAAGGGCCGGGTCGAACAGATCGGCACCCCGCTTGAGGTCTACCGCCGCCCTGCCACCGCCTTTGTCGCGGGCTTTATCGGCAGCCCGGCGATGAACCTGCTGCCCGCCGAGGCGCTGCCCGGCATCCCTGCGCCGCGCGGCGCGGTGATCGGCATTCGCCCCGAGGATCTGCGCCCCGATCCGGCGGGCGATATCGCGCTGAACGTTACCGCGGTCGAGGAACTGGGCGCCTCCCGGCTGGTTCACGGCCAGTTGGGTGCGCATCCGGTCACCGTGACCCTGCCCGCGGGCGAGGCCATCGGCCCGCTGCTGCACCTGTCGCTGGCCCCCGCTGCTGCGCATCTGTTTGACGGCGACACCGGCGCGCGGCTGGACGCCTGATCGCGCCCAGGGCCGTGGCCGCAACGGTGATCCCGACCCGGCAGGTGCCCGGCCAGACGGCGTGATCAGGCCTTGGCCCACGGCCCATGCGGGTGATCCGCGCCGTCCAGCCGCAGAAAGCCGTGCAGGCCAAAGAAGTCGCGCTGCCCCTGGATCATGTTCGCCGTGCCGCGCGCGGTGCGCATCATGTCGAACCACGCCAGACCCGAGGCCAAAGCCGGAACCGCCAGCCCGTTCAGCGCCCCGGTCGCCACCACCCGGCGCAGGGCGGGCACGCACCGGCACAGGTGGTCGGCAAAGAACGGCGCCAGCATCAGGTTGCGTGCCGGATCTTCGGTCAACGCGGCAGCCATGTCGTTCAACATCGCGGAACGGATGATGCAACCCGCGCGCCAGACCCGCGCGATGGCCGGCATGTCCAGCGCCCAGCCAAAGGCCTGCCCCGCCGCCGTCATCATCGCAAAACCCTGCGCATAGCACAGGATCTTGCCCGCGATCAGCGCCTGTTCCAGATCGGTCACGCTGATCTGCCCGTCCAGCGGCTGCGGCGCCGCGCCATACAGAGCCTGACCCGCCGCGCGCTCATCCCGGCGGGCCGAGACGTTGCGCGCCATCACCGCCGCCTCGATCACCGGGATCGGCGCGGCCAGGTTCTGCGCCTCAATCGCGGTCCAGCGGCCGGTGCCCTTTTGCCCCGCCGCATCGACGATCATGTCCAGCAGCGGCCCACCCGCCAGCGGGTCGCGCGCCAAGGCGACATGGCCGGAAATCTCGATCAGATAGGACCGCAGCGTGCCGGTGTTCCACTGCGCGAAGGTCTGGCCGATGTCAGACGCCTGCATGGCCATGCCGTCGCGCATGACGCCGTAGATCTCGGCGATCATCTGCATGTCGGCATATTCGATGCCGTTGTGCACGGCCTTGACGAAATGCCCGGCCCCCGCAGGCCCCATATGGTCGGCGCAGGGGGTGCCGTCCTCGGCGCGGGCGGCGATGGCGCGCAAGACCGGGGCGATGCGGTTGAAATCGGTGGCGTCGCCGCCCGCCATGATCGCCGGGCCGTGGCGCGCGCCCTCTTCGCCGCCCGAGACGCCAAGCCCCAGAAAGCGGAACGGCAGCCCCGCCGCCTGACGCCGGTTGGTGTCGTGGAAATTGGCGTTCCCCGCGTCGATCACCAGATCGTCGGCCCCCAGCAGCGGGCTTAGTGCCGCCAGTTGGTCATCGACGGGCTGCCCCGCCGGCACCATCAGGATGATCGCGCGCGGCGGCGCAATGGCGGCAACCAGATCGGCCAGCGTCTGCGTCGGCACGATGCGATCCGCCAGATCGCCCGCCCCGGCGACAAAGGCGTCGGTGACGCTGCCGGTGCGGTTCCAGACGGCAATCGGAAAGCCCTTTTCGGCGATGTTCAGCGCCAGTGCGGCCCCCATCGTGCCCAGGCCGATCAGCCCGGTGTTCGGTTTCGTCATCGCCATTGGCTGCCTCGTCGGTTCAGGATCACGGAATAGATGCTGGTGGTGGCGGTCATGAACAGCCGGTTGCGGGCCGGTCCGCCAAAGCACAGGTTCGACACCAGTTCCGGCACCAGGATGCGGCCCAGAAGCCGCCCGTCCGGGGCCAGGCAATGCACACCATCGGCGGCCGACGACCACAGGTTGCCGTCCTCATCCAGGCGGAAGCCATCGGCGCAACCGGGGTTGATCGTGTGGAACAGGCGGCCATTCACCGGTCGGCCCTCCACCATGTCATAGACGCGGATGTGCTGCGGGTCGTTGCTGAACATGCGGCCCGTATCGGCCACATAAAGCCGCGTCTCATCAGGGCTGAAGGCGAGGCCGTTGGGGCATTGCATGTCGGTGATCATCGCGTCAATGCCGCCATCGGACGCGACGCGATAGACCGCGCAGGGCAGTTCCTGTTCGGCCTTGAAACCTTCGTAATCGGTCATGATCCCGTAATGCGGATCGCTGAACCAGATCGCGCCATCGCGCGCCACGATCACGTCATTGGGGCTGTTCAGGCGCTTGCCCTGAAAGTTGTCGGCGATGACGGTGATGCTTCCATCCCATTCGGTGCGCGTCACCCGGCGGGTGCCGTGCTCGCAGGTCACCAGCCGCCCCTGACGGTCGCGGGTGTTGCCATTGGCAAAGTTCGACGGCGCGCGGAACGTGGTCACGCCATCGGGCGACCAGCGCAGGATGCGGTTGTTGGGGATGTCGGAAAACAGCAGGCAGCCGTGATCCCCGAACCAGACCGGGCCCTCCACCCAGTCAAAGCCGGTGGCCAGCCGTTTGACCGGCGCATGGCCCAGCACATAGGTCTGAAACACCGGATCATGGACCTGAAAGAATGACATTGCGCGCCCCCGATGGTTGGCCGTTGTTATCGATACCACAGGCAAGCGTCAAACCGAAAGGATCAGGTCATGGCGGCGACAGGCCCGGACAGCAGTTTCGCAACCCGGCGACTGAGCGGCAAGGGGGTGATGGGGCGCGGGCGGCACTGGCCGCCATTGGCACGACGGCCAGCCCCGATGGGTCAGTCTGAAAAGACGATCTGCGCCTTCATCGCCTGGCTGCGGTCGGACGCCAGCCGGAACGCGGTTTCGGCATCGGCCAGCGGCACCGAGTGGGTGATCAGCGCGCGCACGTCGATCAGCCGCTTCTGCATCAGCCCGACGCCGGTGGCGAATTCGGGGTGAAAGCGGAAGCTGCCGCGCAGGTCCAGTTCCTTTGCGGTGATCGCCATCATCGGAAGGCTCATGTCGCCGCCCAGCCCCAGCTGCAGGATCACCCCGCGCGGGCGCATCGCCGCGATGCCGGATGAGAGCGCGGCCGCCACGCCGGTGCATTCATAAAGCACGTCGAACGTGCCCTTGCCCGCTGCATAGGTGGCCAGCGCATCGGGGTCGGTGCCGGTGTTGATCACCCGATCCGCGCCCGCCTTGACCGCCAGCGACAAGGTGAAATCCGACAGGTCGGTGGCGACGATTTCCGCCGCACCGGCGCGGCGGGCCGCCAGGATCGACAGCACCCCGATCGGCCCGCAGCCGGTCACCAGCACCCGCTTGCCCAGCATCGTGCCCGCGCGCATGGTGGCGTGCAGGGTGACGGCGAGAGGCTCGGCCATGGCGGCCTCGGCGGGGGTCAGCCCGGTCGCATCGACGCATTGGCTGGCATCGGCCACCAGCGTTTCGCGGAACGCGCCCTGAATATGCGGAAACGGCATGGCGCTGCCGTAAAACCGCATGTTCAGGCAGTGGTTCGGCAGACCCTGATGGCAATAGTCGCAGCCCCCGCAGGGGCGGCTGGGCGACACCGCAACCAGTTGGCCGGGCTGAAAGCCGGTCACGCCGGCGCCCAGTGCGGTGACATAGGCCGACACCTCATGCCCCAGGATCATCGGTTCGCGCAGGCGGACGGCGCCGAAGCCGCCGTGGTTGTAGTAATGCAGATCCGACCCGCAGACCCCGCCGGTGGCCAGTCGCAGGGCGATCTGGCCGGGGCCGGGGGCCTCGTCCGGGCGGTCCTCGATGCGCAGATCGCGGGCGGCATGAATGACGATGGCTTTCATCACAGCACCGGCGTCGGCAGCGGCTGACCGGCGAAATGCGCGGTCAGGTTGTCGCGGACCAGCTTGCCCATGGCCTTGCGCGTTTCCACCGTGCCGCTGGCGTGGTGGGGTTGCAGCAGCACGTTGGGCAGGTCCAGGAAGCGCGGGTTCAGGCGCGGCTCGCCCTCGAACACGTCCAGCGCGGCGGATCCCAGCCGACCGCTTTCCAGCGCATCCAGCAGCGCGGCCTCATCGATATTCGAGGCGCGGCTGATATTGATCAGCATCCCCTCGGGGCCAAGCGCGTCGATGACCTGCGCGCCGACGATATGCCGCGTGGCCGCCGAGGCCGCCAGCGTGACGAACAGAAAGTCCGACCGTTCGGCCAGCGCAACAGGGTCAGCGATGAAATCCCAATCCGTCGCGTAATCCTTGGGCGCGGTCTCGGAATAGGCGATCTGCATGTCGAAACCGGCCAGACGCTTGGCGACCTCGAAGCCGATGCGGCCCAGGCCCAGCACCCCGGCGCGGCGGCCCCAGACCCGGCGTTGCAGCGGATACAGGCCCTTGGCCGCCCAGGAACCGTCGCGCACCCAGGTTTCGGCCCCGATCATGCCGCGCGACTGCACCAGCATCATCGCCACGCCCAGATCGGCCACGTCATTGGTCAGCACGTCCGGCGTGTTGGTCACCCGGATGCCGCGCGCCTTGCAGGCCGCCAGATCCACCGCGTCAAAGCCCACGCCATAGACGCTGACGATTTCCAGATTGGGGCAAGCCGCGATCATCGCCGCATCCGCCCCCAATTCGCCGCGCGTGGCAATGCCGCGCACCTTCGGCCCATGTTCAGCCAGAAAGGCGGCGCGGTCGGTGGCCTGAAACAGCTTGTGGCAATAAAAGGCCTGGTCCAGCGGACCTTGATCCCATTCGGGATAGGGACCGACTTGCAGGATATGCGGTTTGGTCATGGGTGCCTCTGACGCTGACTCGGGCTTGACGGCTTGTTATCGATAACATAACCATGGGTAACGGCCCTTGTCCATGGGGTTTTCAACGCGGGGGATGGCGATGAGGATGTTCGATCTGACCGGCAGGCGGGCACTGATCACCGGGTCGTCGCAGGGCATCGGTTTCGCCCTGGCGCAGGGGCTGGCGGCGGCGGGGGCGCAGGTGGTGCTGAACGGGCGCGACCGGGCCAAGCTGGAACAGGCCGCCGCGCGGCTGCCGGGGGCTGACATGCTGGCCTTTGACGCGACCGATCATGACGCCGTGCGCACCGCCATCGACGCCCATGAGGGCGCGGGCCAGCCCATCGACATCTTGGTGAACAATGCCGGCATGCAGCACCGCGCCCCGCTTGAGGATTTCCCGGCGGATGCCTTTGAACGCCTGCTGCAAACCAATATCGCCAGCGTGTTCCATGTCGGCCAGGCGGTCGCGCGGCACATGATCGGGCGCGGGCGCGGCAAGATCATCAACATTGCCAGCGTGCAAACCGCCTTGGCGCGCCCCGGAATCGCGCCCTATACGGCCACCAAGGGCGCGGTCGGCAACCTGACCAAGGGCATGGCGACGGATTGGGCCAGGCACGGGCTGAACGTCAACGCCATTGCGCCGGGCTATTTCGATACGCCGTTGAACGCTGCACTGGTCGCTGACCCCACGTTTTCGGCATGGCTGGAAAAGCGCACCCCTGCCGGACGCTGGGGCAAGGTCGAGGAATTGCAGGGCGCCTGCGTGTTCCTGTCATCCGACGCGGCCAGTTTCGTCAATGGCCATGTGCTTTTCGTCGACGGCGGGATCACGGCTTCGCTATGACCGCCCGGATCGTCATCATGGGGGTGTCGGGCTGCGGCAAATCCAGCATCGGCGCCGGGCTGTCGGCGCGGCTGGCGGTTCCCTATGTCGATGGCGACGACCTGCATCCCATTGAAAACGTGGACAAGATGCGCGCCGGGATCGCGCTGACCGATGACGACCGCTGGCCCTGGCTGGACCGGGTGGCGGCGGTGCTGGCGGCGGATGCGCCGGTCATCATCGGCTGCTCGGCGCTGCGGCGCGCCTATCGCGACCGCATCCGCGCGGGCGCGGGCGGGCCGGTTCGGTTCGTGCATCTGACGGGCAGCCGCGACATCATCGCCGCGCGGATGGCGGCACGCAGCGGGCACTATATGCCGCTGACCCTGCTGGACAGCCAGTTCGCCACGCTGGAGGCCCCGACCGAGGATGAGGCCGCGATCACCGTCGACATCGACCAGCCCCCGGCGGCGATGATCGACAAAATCCTGAACGCCCTGAAGGGAGACATGCCATGACCCAGACCGTTGCCCTGATCGGTGCGGGCGCCATGGGCGGCGCCATCGGCGCGCGGCTTTTGGCGACCGGCACCGCGCTGACCGTGTTCGACCTGGATGCCGAACGGTTGGCCGCCTTGGTGGCCAAGGGGGCCACGGCGGCGGCATCGGCGGCGCAGGCGGCCAAGGGCGCGCAGGCGGTGATCCTGTCGCTGAACGCGGCGCGGATCGTGCGGGCGGCGGTGTTCGGTCCGGATGGCGTGGCCGACGGCGCCGCGCCCGGCACGCTGGTGATCGACATGTCCTCGATCGACCCGGAATCGACCCGCGCCCTGGCGGCGGATGCGGCGGAACGTGGCCTGCACTGGATCGACAGCCCGCTGTCGGGTGGCATCCCCAAGGCCGCCACGGGTGAACTGACGCTGATGCAGGGCGGCGATGAACAGGCGGTTGCGCAGGCGCAGGCGGTGCTGGCCAGGGTCGCCTCGAACCAGACACGGATGGGCGGGCCGGGGGCCGGGCAGACCACCAAGCTGATCAATCAGGTGCTGTGCGGCCTGAACTTTCTGGCCGTGGCCGAGGCGACCGCCCTGGCCGAGGCGGCGGGCGTTGACGTGACCCGCATCCCGCAGGCGCTGCGCGGCGGGCGTGCCGACAGCGCCATCCTTCAGGAATACATGCCGCGCTTTGCGGCGCGCGATTACCGCCGCACCGGGCGCATCGACAACATGGTCAAGGATCTGAACGGCGCGCAGGATCTGGCGCGGCTGACCCACACCGCCATGCCGCTGACCGCGACCTGCGCCGAGGTCCACCGGATGCTGACCGCCGCCGGCCTGGGCGGCGAGGATCAGGCGGCCCTGATGGAATATTTCACCGGACCGCGAAAGGATCTGTCCGCATGATCACCCGCTTTGCCCTGTTTGAAGGCCAGGTTCACCCCGGCCAGGACGCCGCCTTTCGTCAGGCGGTGCTGGACGAGATCCTGCCCAAGTGGAAGGCCTTCCCCGGCGCCCTGTCGGTGCGCGTCACCTTTGCCGAAATGCGTGATGAAGGCGCGCCCGAGATCCCGATGATCCTGGCGATCAGCTATCCCGATCTGGCGACGGTCGATGCGGCGCTTGCCAGCCCGCAGCGCGCCGAGGCGAAGGCTGCCACCGATGCGGTGCTGGCGCGGTTCTTTACCGGGCGGATCCACCACCATGTCACCATCGCGCACGACTACGATCTGACCTGACGCCTGCGGGCGGGGCTGGATTTCGCGGCGGCGGGCCTTTACCACATTCCCATGAGCACGCCCCGCAAAGCCCCGATCATGGCCGACGTCGCCCGTCTTGCGGGGGTGTCGCCGATGACCGTCAGCCGGGCGTTCAAGCGCGACGCCTCGGTCAGTGATGCCACGCGCAGCGCGATCCTGAAGGCGGCCGACGAGCTGGGCTATGTCTTTGACAGCACGGCATCCAGCCTGCGGTCGCAGCGCACCGACTTCGTCGCCGTCACCATCCCCTCGATCAACAACGCTAACTTTGCCGATACGGTGCGCGGCCTGTCGGACGGGCTGAAGGCGCGCGGCTTGCAGATCCTGCTGGGGTCGACCGATTACGACATTGCCGAGGAAGAACGGCTGGTCGAACAGCTTTTGCGCCGCCGCCCCGAGGCGATTGTCGTCACCGGCGGGCGGCATACCGACCGCACGCGGCACCTGCTGGACAAGGCCGCGATCCCGGTGATCGAGACCTGGGATCTGCCCGCCCAGCCCATCGGCCATGTCGTCGGTTTTTCCAATGCCCAAGCGGTGCGCGCATTGGTCGATCACCTGATCGCGCGCGAGCTGCACCGCATCGCCTTTATCGGCGGTGATGCCGACCGCGACACCCGTGGCAGCGACCGCCGCGCGGGCTTCATCGCCGCGATGCAAACGCGCGGGCTGGACGCCAGCCGCCTGATCGCCGCCGGCACCCCGCCGATTTCCATGCGCGAAGGGGCCGATGCCATGGCGCGGCTGCTGACCGATCTGCCCGATACGCAGGCGGTCATCTGCGTGTCCGACCTGTCGGCCTTTGGCGCGCTGACCGAATGCCAGCGGCGGGGCATCGACGTGCCCGGCCAGATCGCCATCGCCGGTTTCGGCGATTACGAGATTGCGGGCATCGCCGTGCCGCCGCTGACCACGATCAACCCGTTCCCGCGCCAGATCGGTGAGCGCGCGGCGGAACTGATCCTGTCGATCCTGGACGGCGAACAGACCGGCCCGGCGCGCATCGCCATCGACCCGGAACTGCTGATCCGCCCCTCGACCGGATAGCAGAAGCGGGCCGGATAGCGAAAGGGGGCGGTCGCCCGCCCCCCCTGTGATCCTGCGCCCAGCCTTAGGGCTGCACGGCTTCAATCGCCTTGACCACCGCATCGCCATTCTGCGCGATGAACCCATCCCAGACCGGTTTGACGGCAGTCTGGAAGGCAGCGGCATCGACATCGGTGTTGACCTGCATCCCCTCGGCGGTCAGCGCCTCGATCATGCCGGCCTCTTTTTCCTGCGACAGCTTGCGCTGCATGGATACGGCTTCGGCGGCGACCTCGGTGATGACCTTCTGCTCCTCGGCGCTGAGGCCGTTGAACTTGGCGTCATTCATCACCAGCGCCAGCGCCGAATAGGCGTGCTGCGTCAGGCTGAGGTATTTCTGCACCTCGTTGAACTTGAACGACACGACGATGCCGATCGGGTGATCCTGCGCATCGACGACGCCGGTTTCCAGCGCGGTGTAAAGCTCGGCCACCGGAAGCTGCGTGGGGTTGGCGCCCAAAGCCGCGAACATGTCGTTCAGCGCCTTCGAGTTGTTGACCCGCATGTTCAGACCCTTGACGTCATCCGGCACCCGGATCGGACCGCGGTTGTTGGTCATGTTGCGATAGCCGTTTTCGGGATAGCCCAGCACCTTCATGCCATGCTGCGTGAACTGCGCCGACACGCCCTGGCCGACCTCGCCGTCCAGCACCTGATAGGCCAGATCACGGCTGGGGAACATGAAGGGCAGCTCGAACGCGCCGGCATCGGGGACCAGGCCGGTAAAGTTGTTCAACCCCGACATGGCGATGTCGATAATGCCCGACCGCACGCCGTCGATCATCGCCTGATCATTGCCCAGCTGGCCCTGCGGAAAGATCGTCACGGTGACCGACCCGTTGGTGCGCGCCTCGACCTGTTCCTTGAAGAACAGCGACAGATCCTGTTGCAGGTCGGTTTCCGGCGCGGCATGGGCCAGCTTCAGCGTGGTCTGCGCCTGCGCGGTCAGCGCGAACGCCGCGAAAGCCGCCGACAGGCCGATGGATTTCAGAATGGTCATGTGGTCCCCCCTTGGATGACGTGGATGCCTCAGCCGCCCAGCAGACGTGCCGGCACGGTGATGATTTGCGGAAAAGCGATGAACAGGCCCAGCAGCAGCGTGTAGGCCAGCAGGAACGGGGCGACGCCGCGCACCGCCTCGCTCATCTGAACCTTGCCGACGCCGCAGACGACGTTCAGCACGGTGCCGACCGGCGGCGTCAGCAGGCCGATGGAACAGTTCAGCACGAACATCAGCCCGAAATAGACTGGGTCGATCCCCGCCATCTTGACCACCGGCATGAACAGCGGCACCAGGATCAGCACGGTGGGCGACAGGTCCATGACCATGCCAACCGCCAACACGATCAGCATGATGACCAGCATCAGAAGGCGCGGGCTGTCGATTAAGGGTGCCAGCATCTGCGCCAGTTGCTGCGGCAATTGCGCGACGGTGATCAGCCAGGCGGCGACCATCGCGGCACCGACCAGGAACATCACCATGGCGGTGGCGCGACCGGCGGCAACCAGCACCTGAACCAGCATCGCCCAGGTCAGGCTGCGATAGACCAGCGCCGACACGGTGATGGCATAGACGGCGGCGACTACGGCGGCCTCGGTCGGGGTGAAGGCGCCGCTGCGGATGCCGCCGATGATGATCATCGGCAGCAGCAGCGCCCAGATGCCGTCCTTGAAGGCCGCCCACCGCTCGGCCCCGCTGGCACGGGGCAAGACAGCGATTTCCTCGCGCCGCATCAGGATCTGCCAGACGGTCATCAGCGTCAGGCCCATGATCAGGCCCGGCACGATCCCCGCCATGAACAGCTTGGCAATCGAGATGTTGCCCGCCACGCCGATCAGGATCAGCGGCAGGGACGGCGGAATGATCGGCGCGATGATCCCGCCCGAGGCCAGCAGCCCAAGGCTGCGCCCGGCCGGATAGCCCGCCGCCCGCATCATCGGATAAAGGATCGAGACGAGCGCGGCTGCGTCCGCCACCGCCGATCCCGACAGCCCCGCCAGCACGATCGAGGTGATGACGGCGACATAGCCCAACCCGCCGCGCCGATGCCCGACCAGCGACATCGCCAGCCGGACGATGCGTTCGGACAGGCCGCCCTTGGCCATGACCTCACCGGCAACCAGAAAGAACGGGATGGCCAGCAGGGGAAAGCTGTCGACGCCGTTGATCAGCCCCTGCGCCAGAATGTCGGCGCTGAACATGCCCATGTGCAGCATCAACACCATGGCCGACAACAGCAGCGCGAACGCCACCGGCAACCCGGCCAGGATGGCGATGAACAGGACGCCCAGGAACAGGATCAGGGTCATGGCGTCTGCCCCTCCACGGCCATCGGCCAGATCAGCCGCACCACCGCGATCACGCCCATCAGCACCGCCGACACCACCCCGGCCAGGTAAAACAGCGCCGAGGGCAGCCCCGTCAGCGGCGAGATATTGGCCCAGTTCGCCCGCGTCTGGTTCAGCGCCCCGATGAACAGCATCCCCACCGCGACGATCACCACGGTCCAGCACAGCCGCCGCAGCCACGGCACAGCGCGCGGCATCAGCTTTTCGGAAAACTCGGCCAGGGCCAGGTGTTCGCCCCGGCGCAGCACCACCGCCGCGCCCAGCATCACCACCCAGACAAACCACAGCCGCGCCAGCTCGACCGACTGCCGGATCCCCGAGGAAAACCCATAGCGCAGCACGACATTGGCAAAGACCAGCACGATCATCGCCGCCAAGAGCAGCGCGATCACGCCATCGATGACTGCCCAGAAACGTCTTGCCATCTGGTGCATCCGGCCCCTCCCCCGTTTCACCTGCACGACCTTAACATCGGTGAATGGTATCGATAACAATGCCCGAGTCAAGGCGCTTCTCTGTCGCAGTGCCGCGGGATGGGCTAGGCTGCGGTTCGGGGGTAAGAGGGCTGGGGGATGGCGATGATTGCGAATATTCTGGCGATTGCCGGGTCGGACCCGTCGGGTGGGGCGGGGATTCAGGCGGATATCAAGGCGATCTCGGCCAATGGCGGCTATGCGATGGCCGCGATCACCGCGCTGACGGTGCAGAATACGCAGGGCGTGCGCGCGGTCAGCCTGGTCGATCCGGGGCTGGTGGCCGATCAGATCGCGGCGATCCGCGACGACATTCGCATTGATGCGGTCAAGATCGGAATGCTGGGATCGGCACCGATCGCACAGGCGGTGGCGCGCGCGCTGAGGGGACTGGCGGCGCCCATCGTGCTGGACCCGGTGATGGTGGCGACCAGCGGCGACCGGCTGTTGGCGGATGACGCGGTGGCGGCGCTGCGCGGGCTGTTTCCGCAGGTCGCCCTGCTGACCCCCAACGTGCCCGAGGCCGCCGCCCTGCTGGGCACCGATCCGGCGCGTGATGTGGATCAGATGGCGGCGCAGGGCCGGGCGCTGACCGGGCTGGGGCTAGCGGCCGTGCTGATGAAGGGCGGGCATCTGCCGGGCAGCGATTGCACCGATCTGCTGGTGGGGGCGGATGGCAGCGTCACCCGCCTGGACGGCGCGCGCCATCCCACGCGCCACACCCATGGCACCGGCTGCACCCTGTCATCGGCGCTTGCCACGCATCTGGGGCGGGGCCTGCCGCTGGCGCAGGCGGCGGCGCGGGCCAAGGCCCATGTTGCCGTTGCCATTGCCGGGGCGGATGCGCTGGATGTGGGCAACGGGCGCGGCCCGACCCATCACTTTGCCGGGCTGCTGACATAGCGACGGGTTGCCGCGATCCAGTCGTCGCAGCGCCGGGCCGGGTCGGCGGCCTGCTGGATGTCGGTCACCACCGCCGCCGCATCGGCCCCCGCCGCAAAGACGCCGGGCAGCCGGTCGGGCACCAGCCCGCCGATGGCGACAAGCGGCAGATCACCGATCCGCCGCCGCCAATCGGCCAGCCGATCCAGCCCCTGCGGCGCCCAAGGCATCTGCTTCAGCAGTGTCGGATAGATCGGCCCCAAGGCGACATAGGCCGGGCACAGGGCCAGGGCGCGGGCCAGCTCATCCTCGTCATGGGTGGACAGGCCAAAGCGGACGCCCGCACGACGCAGCGCGGGAAAATCGGCGTCCTGCATATCCTCTTGCCCCAGATGCACGGCGTCGATGCGCAGATCCAGCGCCAGCCGCCAATCGTCATTCAGCACCAGTTGCGCGCCGTGGCGGGCGCAGCAATCGCGGGCGCGGATCGCCTGGGCGCGCAGGTCGGCGGGGTCGGCGCCCTTGACGCGCAACTGCACCAGACGCACCCCGCGCGGCACCAAGGCCTCAAGCGCGGCGGCGTCGCTGACGATCAGATAGAACGGGTCCAGCCGCATCAGCCCAGATCCGCCAGGCCCAGCACCGGGGTCGAGGCCACCGCCATGTCGCGCGCCCCGATCAGCCCCGCCTGCCGCGCCAGATCGCCCGCCGCGACGGCCAGGCCAAAGGCCCGCGCCATCGCCACCGGGTCTTTCGCCCGCGCCACCGCCGTATTCAGCAGCACCGCATCGAACCCCAGTTCCAGCGCCTGCGCCGCCTGGCTGGGCGCACCGATCCCCGCGTCGATCACCATGGTCACGCCAGGCAGGTGCGCCCGCAGGCTGCGCAGGGCCTGCACATGCCGCAGCCCCTGACCCGACCCGATCGGCGCGCCCCAGGGCATCAGCACCTTGCATCCGGCCTGCACAAGACGCTCGGCGACGATCAGATCCTCGGTCGTATAGGGAAAGACCTGAAAGCCGTCGGCGCACAGGATGCGCGCCGCCTCGACCAGGGCGAAGGGGTCTGGTTGCAGCGTGTCGGCATGGCCGATCACCTCAAGTTTGATCCACGGGGTGCCGAACACCTCGCGCGCCATCTGGGCCGTTGTGACGGCCTCGCGCACGGTGTGGCAACCGGCGGTGTTGGGCAGGATGCGGCAGCCGGTGGCGGCGAGCAGATCGCGGAAGCCGGCCCCGCCCGCGCCTTCGCGGCGCAGCGAGACGGTGATGATCTGCGCGCCCGATTCCGCGATCGCCTGCGACAGCACCGCGGGCGAGGGGTATTGCGCAGTGCCCAGCAGCAACCGGCTGGACGGGGTGAAGCCATAGAACATGTCAGCCCCCCTGCATCGGCGCCAGCACCTCGACCCGCGCGCCATCGTACAGACGGGCGGCGGCGCGGGCGTTGCGCGGCACGAAATCGCCATCCAGCGCGGTGGCGACCGAGGGCGCGTCAAAGCCCTGTTCCAGCAGCAGCGCCGCCAGATCGGCGGCCTTTGTCGTCACGCTATGGCCGTTCAGTTCAATGCGCATAGGCAATCCCCTTGTGCAGCGCAGCGACCAGATCGGCGGCCAGCACCGGCGCCATCAGAAAGCCGTGGCGATACATGCCATTCACATGGATGCGCCCCCCTTCATGGCGCAGCGCAGGCAGGTTGTCGGGAAAGGCGGGCCGCAGCCCCGCCGCCTTGGCGATCAGCCGGGCCTGACCAAAGGCCGGGTCGACCGTATAGGCGGCCGACAGCAGTTCCACCACGGCGCGGGCGGTGATCGGGCCGTCATCGTCGCTTTCCACCATCGTCGCGCCAATCAGGAACCGGCCCTGCCCGCGCGGCACGATGTAGCAGGGAAAGCGCGGATGCAGCAGCCGCACGGTGCGGGTCAGCCCCACATCGGGCGCGTCCACCAGCGCGGTTTCGCCGCGCACCGCCCGCAGATCAGGCAGCATGTCGCGCGCCGCCAGACCCCGGCAGTCGATCACCGTGGTCGCATCATCGGGCAGGTGATCCAGAAAGCCCACGCCGCGCGCGGCCAGCCCGGCGCGCAGCCCGTCCAGCGCCTCGGCGGGGTCAAGGTGCCCCTCCTCCGCGAAGAACAGGGCGCGGGCAAAGCGCCCGGCCAGGGCCGGCTCCAGATCACCTGGATCGACCCAGTGGTGGCCGGTGGTGTCGCGGGCAAAGCGGTCAAGCTCGGCCCCGTCGCGGGCAGGGGCGATGACCAGTGTGCCGCGCCCCTGAAAGCTGGCGGCGCGCGCGCGCCACCAATCCAGCGCGGCGCGGCCCCGGTCGGTGACGGCGGCGGGGGCGGTCTCACCCTCGCACCAGGGCGCGATCATGCCGCCCGCCAGCAACGAGACGGGCGCGACCCCGGCGGGCTGCACCACCCGCAGCCGGTGGCCCGCCTCGGCCAGGGCGGTGGCGGCGCAGAGGCCCGCGACCCCGGCCCCCAGCACGGTGATCATGGCTGATCCCCCTCAACCGGCAGATACAGCTCACCCGTCTGACGGAAGCGGTCGGCCATGTCGGCCATTCCCTGCTGACGCGCGGCCTCGGCCCGGATGTCGTGCGAGATGCGCATCGAACAGAACTTCGGCCCGCACATCGAACAGAAATGCGCGACCTTGTGCGCCTCGGCCGGCATGGTTTCGTCATGCATGGCGCGCGCGGTTTCGGGATCAAGGCCAAGGTTGAACTGGTCCTGCCAGCGGAAATCGAACCGCGCCCGCGACAGCGCGTCATCGCGGGCCTGCGCGCCCGGATGCCCCTTGGCCAGATCGGCGGCATGGGCGGCGATCTTGTAGGTGATGACGCCGGTCTTGACGTCATCGCGGTCGGGCAGGCCCAGATGCTCCTTGGGCGTGACATAGCACAGCATCGCGGTGCCGAACCAACCGATCATCGCCGCGCCAATGGCACTGGTGATGTGGTCATAGCCCGGCGCGATGTCGGTGGTCAGCGGCCCGAGCGTATAGAACGGCGCGTCATGGCAGTGCTTTTGCTGCTCATCCATGTTGGCCTTGATCTTGTGCATCGGCACATGGCCCGGCCCCTCGATCATCACCTGACAATCGCGCGCCCAGGCGATTTTCGTCAGCTCGCCCAAGGTGTGCAGTTCAGCGAATTGCGCGGCGTCATTGGCATCGGCAATGCTGCCGGGGCGCAGCCCGTCGCCCAGGCTGAAGCTGACGTCATAGGCGCGCATGATGTCGCAGATCTCGGCGAAGTGGTCATACAGAAAGCTCTCGCGGTGGTGGTGCAGGCACCACTTCGCCATGATGCTGCCGCCGCGCGACACGATGCCGGTGACGCGCGCCGCCGTCATCGGGATCATGTGCAGGCGCACGCCCGCGTGGATGGTGAAGTAATCGACCCCCTGTTCGGCCTGTTCGATCAACGTGTCGCGGAAGATCTCCCAGGTCAGACCCTCGGCCACGCCGCCGACCTTTTCCAGCGCCTGATACAGCGGCACCGTGCCGATCGGCACCGGCGCGTTGCGGATGATCCAGTCGCGGATGTTGTGGATGTTGCGCCCGGTCGACAGGTCCATCACCGTGTCGGCGCCCCAGCGGATCGCCCAAACCAGCTTTTCCACCTCATCCTCCATGCGTGAGGTGACGGCGGAATTGCCGATATTGGCGTTGATCTTGACCTTGAAGTTGCGGCCGATGACCATCGGCTCCAACTCGGGGTGGTTGATGTTGGCCGGGATGATGGCGCGGCCCGCCGCGATTTCGGCGCGCACGAAATCGGGCGTGACAAGATCGCCGTCGGTGCGCCCCTCATTCTCACGGATGGCCGCGAATTCCATTTCCGGGGTGATGATGCCTTGGCGGGCATAGGCCAGTTGCGTGACGGCGCGGTCGCCCACGGCGCGCAGCGGGCGGCGGCGGGTGGGAAAGGCGGGGGTTAGCCGGTCGCCGCTGGCAAAGCCGTTGTCGGCGGCGGTGACGGCGCGCCCATCATAGCCCGCCACATCGCCGCGCGCCTGCGCCCAGTCCAGCCGCACCGGATCCAGTCCGCGCGCAATGTCGATCCGCGCCGCCGGATCGGTATAGGGGCCGGAACTGTCATAGACCCCCAGTGGCGACTCGCCGGTCACGGCAATCTGACGCAGCGGCACCCGGACCGGGTGCAATTCGCCCGGCAGATAAACCTTGGTCGAGGCCGGTAGCGGCCCGGTGGTGATGGCGGGGATGGTGTCTTTCAAGGCGGCCTCCTCTTGCCGGGGCAAGCGGATGCGGGACGCGGATTGCGGGCCATGACCCCGCGCACAGGGCCAGATGGCCCGAAAGGACCACCCCGATATGATGTGGGGGGACTGCCCTTCGGTCTTCCTACGCCAGCATCAACTGGTTCAGGTTCAAAGGGTCGCGTCGCCGGAACCATGCGGTTCCCGTCTGCCTCTCAGTCCCCTTGGCGGGACTCCCCTGACGTGGGGACAGGTTAGGGGCAAAGCCGGTCGGGGGTCAAGCACCCGGTTCCGGGCCGCCCGAAACGCCGGTCGGCAGAAAGAAAAAGTCGCGGAAGCCCACCTGGATGGGCTGATAGCCAAGCCGCGCCAGCCAGGCGGTCGGGGCCTCGACCTCGCCCTTGGCGGGGCGCAGCTCCAGCCACAGCACCGGGCGGTCGCGGCGCAGGGTGCGCACCATGCCGCGCAGGGCGGGCATCTGCATCCCCTCGATATCGATCTTGATCGCCGTGACGGGGGCGTCGGTCACCACCTGGTCGATGGCCACCATCGCCACATCGCCACCCGGATCGGGACGAAAGCTGGCCATGCCGGTGTTCTCGGCATTCGACTGCGCCAGTCGCACATGGCCAGCCCTGGCCCCCACGGCAGCCTGATGGACGACCACATTGCTCAGCCCGTTCAGCGCGACCGTCTTGCGCAGGATGACGGCCATGCGGGGCTGCGGCTCGAACGCATGAACACGCCGCGCGCCCATGATCGCGGCGAAAAACACCGTGTGACTGCCGTGATTGGCCCCCAGATCAAGCACCACGCCGCCAGGCGCGGCCAGCCCGGCAAAGCGTTCCAGCAAGGGCGCCTCGTGCAGGCGGCCCATCAGCGCCGGGATCTGCATCTTGTCGGTCATCGCATCGGGAATGTGAAAGCGCAGCACACGCCCGCCATAGGGCACATCGGCCACCTTGTCCGGCCCAAGCGCGTCAAAACGGGCGCGCAGGCCGTGACGGTCGATGAAATCGGCAATCGGCCCCATGCCCCAGACGCGGCGCGGGGGCTGGCTGTCGGTCGTCATCCGCCGATCCGCCCCCGCACCCCGCCAGTCTGGGCGCGGTCCAGCAGCAGGTGATCCAGCACGACGCAGGCCGCCATCGCCTCGGCCACCGGCACCGCGCGGATGCCCACGCAGGGGTCGTGGCGGCCCTTGGTCACGATCTCGACCGCCTCGCCCGCCGCATTGATCGACCGGCGCGGCGTCAGGATGGAACTGGTCGGCTTGACCGAGAACCGCACCACGATGTCCTGCCCGGTCGAGATGCCGCCCAGAATGCCGCCCGCATGGTTCGACAGGAATTGCGGCCCGTCCGGCCCCATCACGATCTCATCGGCGTTTTCGGTGCCGGTCAGCGCGGCGGCGGCCATGCCCTCGCCGATCTCGACGCCCTTGACGGCGTTGATCGACATCATCGCGGCGGCAAGGTCGGTGTCCAGCTTGCCATAGATCGGCGCGCCAAGGCCGGGCGGGCAACCGGCGATCACCACCTCGATCGCGGCGCCGACGCTGTTATGGGCCTTGCGGATGGCGTGCAGGTAATCGGTCCAGTCGGCCACCGCGCCCGCATCGGGGATGAAGAAATCGTTGCGCGCGATCTGATCGGCGTCAAAGCGGCTGCGGTCAATGTGACGGTCGCCCATCTGGATCATGTAGCCGATGATCCGCAACCCCGGCACCAGATCGCCCAGCACCGCCCGCGCCACACCGCCCGCCGCCACCCGCGCCGCCGTTTCCCGCGCGCTGGACCGGCCACCGCCGCGATAATCGCGGAAGCCGTATTTCTGGTGATAGGTGATGTCGGCATGGCCGGGCCGGAAGGCCTGCGCAATCGCGCCGTAATCCCTGGACCGCTGGTCGGTATTCTCGATCATCAACTGGATCGGCGTGCCGGTGGTGCGCCCCTCGAACACGCCCGACAGGATGCGCACCTGATCAGGTTCTTGCCGCTGCGTGGTGACCGAGGACTGGCCGGGCCGCCGCGCATCCAGAAACGGCTGGATCATCGCCTCATCCAGCGCGACGCCGGGCGGGCAGCCATCGACCGTCGCCCCAAGGGCCGGGCCGTGGCTTTCCCCCCAGGTCGTCACCCGAAACACATGACCAAAGCTATTCAGGCTCATCGCGGCACTCCTTTGGCTCGGGATTACGCAAAGCGCGGCGGGATTGCCACCGCTTTACACGCCGTCGAACTGCCCCTCGAACAGCGCCGAGGACAGATAGCGTTCGCCCGAATCCGGCAGCACCACGACGATGGTCTTGCCCGCGTGATCCGGCATCGCCGCCAGCCGCAAGGCCACGGCCGCCGCCGCGCCACAGGAAATGCCGCACAGAATGCCTTCCTCACGCGCCAGCCGCAGGGCGGTGGCGATGGCGTCGTCATTGCTGACCTGCTGGATCTCGTCGATCAGGCCCATGTCCAGCACGCCCGGCACGAAACCCGCGCCGATGCCCTGGATCTTGTGCGGCCCGGGCTGGATCGGCTGACCGGCGCGCGCTTGGGTCAGAACCGGGCTGGCCTCGGGTTCGACGGCGACGACATGCACCGGCACGCCCTTGCCCTTCAGGAACCGTGACGTGCCGGTTATCGTGCCGCCGGTTCCGACACCCGCGACGAACAGATCCACCTTGCCGCCGGTATCCTCAAGGATTTCCGGCCCGGTGGTCCGTTCGTGAATGGCGGGGTTCGCCGGGTTCTGGAACTGCTGCAACAGCACTGCGCCGGTCTCGGCCGCGATTTCCTCGGCCTTGGCGATCGCGCCCTTCATGCCCTGCGCGCCGGGGGTCAGCACCAGCCTGGCGCCGTAAGCCAACAGCAACTTCCGCCGCTCGACGCTCATCGTGTCGGGCATGGTCAGGGTGATCGGATAGCCGCGCGCCGCCGCAACCATCGCCAAAGCGATGCCGGTATTGCCCGAGGTCGGCTCGACAATCGCCTGCCCCGGCGCCAGCACGCCACGCGCCTCGGCATCCCAGACCATCGCCGCGCCGATCCGGCACTTGACCGAATAGGCGGGGTTGCGCCCCTCGATCTTGGCCAGCACGGTCGCGCCCATGCCTTTGGTCATCCGGTTCAGCCGCACCAGCGGCGTGCGCCCGATCGTTGCCGCATTGTCGTCGAATATCGCCATGACCTGCCCTTCTTTCTTGTAAAAAATACGCACCTTGCAGCGACTGCCACAGGCGCTAGAGTAAACCCACCTCGGGGTGCCCGTCACGGGCTGAGATGCGATCCGCGCGAACCCGTTGAACCTGAACCGGTTCGCACCGGCGGAGGGAAGGTCTCGCGTTCATCGCCCCTGACCCCGCCTGTCGGCCATTGGAGGATGCGATGACCAAATCCCTGATGCTGGCGGGTTTTCTGGCCTCGGCCATGCCCGCCGTGGCGGAAACCCCCGTTTTCACCGTCTATGCGCCCGATTACTTCACCTCGGAATGGGGCCCCGGCCCGGCCATCGAAAAGGGGTTCGAGGCGACCTGTGGCTGTGATCTGCAATTCGTCACCGGCGACATCCTGCCCCGCTTGCAGCTTGAGGGCGACAAGACCGCCGCCGATGCCGTGATCGGGCTGAACACCGACGTCACCGCCCGCGCCCGCGCGCTTGGCCTGTTTGCCCCGCATGGCCAGGACAACAGCCGCCTGACCCTTCCGATCGACTGGGAGGACGACATCTTCCTGCCCTTCAACTGGGGGGAAACGGCCTTTGTGTATGACAAGACGAAACTGGCCAACCCACCGAAATCGTTTCAGGAATTGCTGGATGCGCCGGACAGCCTGAAGATCGTGATCCAGGATCCGCGCAGCTCGATCTCGGGTCTGGCGCTGCTGTTGTGGGTCAAGGCGGTCTATGGCGAAAAAGCCGAAGACGCCTGGCGCACGCTGGCCCCCAAGGTGCTGACGGTCACGAAAGGCTGGTCGGAATCCTATGGACTGTTCACCGAGGGCGAGGCCGATATGGTCCTGTCCTATACCACCTCGCCCGCCTATCACATCATCGCCGAAAAGGACGACACCAAGGCCGCCGCCATCTTCCCCGAAGGGCATTATTTCATGACCGAACTGGCCGCGCGTCTGTCGACCAGCGACCAGCCCGAACTGGGGCAGAAGTTCATGGATTACGTCATGTCCGACGATTTTCAGGGGATGATCGCCACCGCCAACTGGTCCTATCCGGCGCGCTTTGAACCGGGCAGCCTGCCCGAAGGCTTCGCCGCGCTGCCGCGCCCCGACAAGACCCTGTTCTATTCGGAAACCGAGGCCGAGGCCCTGCGGCAACCGGCGCTGGACGAATGGCTGCGCGCCTTCGGTCAGTAAACCCCTGGCCCGGCGCCCTGACCGCTGCGGCCTTGGCCGTGGCGGTTCTGGGCACGCTGGCCGCCGTCGCCTGGGCGGCGGGCGGGCTGTCGGGGCTGCGGCCCGGTGACTGGGCGGCGGTCCGCTTCACCCTGTGGCAGGCGGCCCTGTCGGCGGCGATTTCGGTCGTGCTGGCGGTGCCGGTGGCGCGCGCACTGGCGCGGCGGCGGTTTGTCGGACGCGGGCTGCTGGTCACGCTGCTGGGCGCGCCCTTCATCCTGCCGGTGATCGTGGCGATCATGGGGCTCATCGCGGTGTTTGGCCGCAATGGCATGGTCAACAGCGCCCTCGCCGTGCTTGGCCTGCCGGGGCTGACGATCTATGGCGCGCAGGGGGTGATCCTGGCGCATGTCTTCTTCAACCTTCCCCTGGCGGTGCGGCTGATCCTGCACGGCTGGCAGGCAATCCCGGCGGAAAGGCTCCGGCTTGCCGCCAGCCTTGGTTTCCGCCCCGCCGACAGCCTGCGCCATCTGGAGCTGCCGATGCTGCGCGCCACCCTGCCGGGGGTCTGGCTGGCGATCTTTCTGGTCTGCCTGACCTCATTCACCGTGGCCCTTGCGCTTGGCGGCGGGCCGCGCGCAAGCACCATCGAACTGGCGATCTATCAGGCCTTCCGTTTCGATTTCGACATGGGCCGCGCCGCCACGCTGGGGCTGATCCAGGTGGCGCTGTCGCTGGTCGCGCTTGCCATCTCGGCGCGGGTGACGATCCCGGCGGGCTTTGGCGCGGGGTTGGATCGGGCGCTGACGCCGGGCTTGATCGCGCCGAGGGGCTGGCGCCTCGCCGCCGACGGACTGGTCATCACGGCGGCGGCAGGGTTCCTGCTGGCGCCGCTCGCCATGGTGTTCGCGCGTGGTCTGCCCCGCCTGACCAGCCTGCCCGCGCCGGTGTGGGAATCCACCTGGCGGTCGGTCTGGATGGCGCTGACCTCGGCCGGGGTGACGCTAGTGCTGGCCCTGATCCTGGCGCTTGCCCTGGCGCAGGGCCGCCGCCGCTGGATTGAGGCCGCCGGGATGCTTCCCCTGGTCGCCAGCCCGCTGGTGCTGGGCACCGGCCTGTTCCTGATCCTGCGCCCCGTCGCCGCGCCCGCGACCTTGGCCCTGCCGGTGACGGTCGGGGTGAACGCGATCATGGCGCTGCCCTTTGCGCTGCGCACGCTGATCCCGGCTGCGCGGGCGCTGATGGCGGACTACGGACGGCTGGCCGACAGCCTGAACCTGACCGGCCTGGCGCGGCTGCGGCTGCTGGTGCTGCCCCGCCTGGCGCGCCCGCTTGGCTTTGCCGGCGGGCTGTCGGCGGCACTTGCAATGGGCGATCTGGGGGTGATCGCCTTGTTCTCGAACCCCGATCAGGCGACGCTGCCGCTGCGCATGTATCAGCTGATGAACGGCTATCGGATGGCCGATGCGGCGGGGGCGGCGGTGGTGCTGGTCTGCCTTGCCTTCGCGCTGTTCTGGGCCTTTGACCGCGGGGGGCGACTTGCCAATGGCGCTTGACAACCTGCTGATGCCGCAAGGGGATTTCAGCGTCACCTCCGTCCGAAAGGGTCCGCACATCCGTTGGTCGGCCCGCCCTTCGTCCCGTCACGGCCGTTGATTGCAGGAGGACGCCTTGCCACTGACACTTGACAATCTCTTGATCCGGCAAGGTGATTTCTCCCTTGCCGCCGATCTGAAGATACCAGTTGGGGCGCGGGTGGCCGTGATCGGGCCGTCCGGATCGGGCAAGTCGACACTGCTGAATGCCATCGCAGGCTTTCTGACGCCCCAGTCCGGGCGCATCCTGTTGGGCGGCGCCGACCTGACCGCGCAGCGCCCCGGCGACCGGCCGCTATCCATCCTGTTTCAGGATCAGAACCTGTTCCCGCACCTCACGGTCGCGCAGAATGTCGGTCTGGGCTTGCGTCCCGACCTGCGGCTGGACACCGCGCAAAGGGCCGATGTCGAAGCCGCGCTGGATCGCGTCGGTCTGTCCGGCATGGGGTCGCGCAAGCCTGCGCAACTGTCCGGCGGCCAGCAAAGCCGCGTCGCCCTGGCCCGGGTGTTGCTGCGCCGGCGGGGCCTGATCCTGCTGGATGAACCCTTTGCCGCGCTTGGCCCCGCACTGAAGGCCGAGATGCTGGCCTTGGTCGCGCAGATCGCCGACCAGACCAGCGCCACCCTGCTGATGGTCAGCCATGACCCTGACGACGCGCGCGCGATATGCCCGCTGACCGTCGTGATCGACGCGGGCCGCGCCACCCCCCCCGTCGACACCGCCGCATTGCTGGCCGACCCGCCCCCCGGCCTTGCCGCCTATCTCGGGCGCCCCGACGCGTAGGGGGGCCGTTGCGATACCACACTGTGTCACTTGCGGCCTTGTGTCCAGCATCGGTCGGAGGAACGCTGTATGTGCCAGTGTTTCATAGGCGCCGTGCATGTGTCGGTGGCGAAGGCCAGGCCAGAAGAAGGTTAGGCATTGCAAAACCCGCGACCGCCGAAGATTTGAAAGCGGCCCCGCGATTGCCCCAAGGTGACCGCCGAGGCCGAGACCATCATCGCCGCAGCCCAGCACAATACCTTGCTGCGACTTAACGGCACCCCTGCAATGCTGCAACATGGCCTTCCGCACCTCATCCAGCCCACGTCGCGTCAAACGCAGCAGCATCGCACCTCCCAGCCGCGCTGAGTCACGCAAGACCCTAACCCGGCAAGGCGCCCTGCCCACACCGCCTTCGACATCGACATCCCGCAACACCGAAGGCCAGTGTGCAAGCCCTGAACGATCGTCCGCCACTTTCACAGGCTGACTGTCCCCAATTCGGCCCGAAGCCAGTTCAGCAACAAAGCCGTCCTGCGCCAGACCAGCAACGCCCCGTTAAGCCATCTCCTGTTTCAGGGCGCGGAGTGCCTCCTCCAGTTCGGCAAACTTGGGGCGGATGTGGTGCGGCGTGCCTTGGCGACCGACCTCGATGCAGATGTTCGTCGCGTGGTTGTGCAGGTTCGCCACCATCACGTCCTTGATCAGCTTGTAGAAATGCGCGTCTTCCTCCGCCAGACTGCGAAGGCGCTGCGCGAAGGGCCCGACGAAGCCATAGGCCAGGAACACCCCAAGGAACGTCCCTACCAAGGCGCCACCGATCATCTTGCCCAGAATCTCGGGCGGCTGGTCGATAGCCGACATCGTCTTGATAACCCCCAGCACCGCTGCGACGATCCCCAATGCCGGCAGACCGTCAGCGACCGTTTGAAGCGCGTGACACGTATGCAGCGAGTGTTCGCGGTTCACCTCAAGCTGCTTGTCGATAACCTCTTCGACCTGATGCGGGTCGTCGTAATTCATCGAGGCGTTGCGCATCGTGTCGCAAATGATGTCCACCGCCTCGTGATCGGCCAGGATGCGCGGGTAGCGCTGAAAGATGGGCGAGCTTTCGGGTGCCTCGATATGTTCCTCCAGCCCGACCGGGTTCTGTCGCGCGATACGGATCAGCGAGAACATCAGGCAAAGAAGGTCGCGATAGTCATCGGGCCGCCATTTGGGGCCCTTGAAAACCTTGATCATGTCCTTGCCGGCCTTTCGCACGGTGGCCATTTCATTGCCGATCAGAAAGGTGCCGACCGCAGCACCGCCGATCATCATCATTTCATAAGGCAGCGAATGCAGGATCACATACAGCTTGCCGCCAGCAAGCGTGTAGCCGCCGAACACCATGACAAAGACGAAAACCAAGCCGATCATGCCAAGCATGTGTCACCCCCTGACCTGCGGAATACCGCGCGCCCGCTCATGGCAGCGCCGCCGTGGCCTGATCGCGCAGATGTGCGTTGCGACCAGCCAGCAAGACACTGAAACCATAGGCAATCTTTGGGTCGATATTGGCCATGATCGCCGCTGCCTGGTCGGGCTTCATCGCGCCCAGAAAGCCTGCCGCGAACTCGGGCGGCATTTCGGAAAACAGCGCGCCTGCATCCTTGGGCTTCATCGCCGCATAGACCGAGGTCAGTTGTGCGACATCGCCCTCGGCTGCGGTGTCCACGCGCGCGACCAGCGCGTCAAGCCGCTGCTCGGCCTGTTGCAGTTCAGCCAGCTGTGCTTCGATCTTCGCGCGGCCATCGACCACCGCCTGTTCGCGCGTGGCAATCGCCGCCTCGCGCGCTGCCAGATCAGCCTCGCGCTGCTTCAGCGCCGACAAAAGCGCCATGCCATCCTGTGATTCAGGTGCCGCGGCCCCCTCTTGCGCGGCCGCCAGACCGGCGAACAGGTTGATGGCGCCACCGACGGCCAGGCATGCGGCCAGCGCGGGCAGCAACAGGCGGGGCCGGGCGGGTTGCACTTTAGCCATGATAACCCTCGACAATCTGATCCAGCCCGGCATGGCGTTTGCGGACCACACGGGTGGCACGACGCTCGTCGTCGACATGCTGATACTGCGCTGCAGCCAGGCGCTCACCCGCCGCCTCGGCCTCGCGCGTCAGATGGGTCAGGCGCTGTTCGGCCGCTGCGGCCGTCGCCTGGGCTTGGTCCAGGGCGCGCTTCAGCTCATCCACTTGCAGCGACAGCACCGCGATGGCACCGCCCATCCCGTCCTCAAGCCGGTTCAACTGGCGAAGCCGTCGCGACAGGATCATGCAATAGGTCGCGGCGCCAAGCGCACCGACAGCCAGCAGAAAATCGGCGATCATTTGCATGATGGTTCCCTAATTCACAATGAAGTCGGTGATCAGCAGGTCGCGCACACGATCCTCACCCAGGACCATGCGGATCCGATACAGCATTTGCAGCCGCAGTTCGAACCAGGCCGCGCGGTCGGCGAGACGGTCGGGCTCGACGGCGCGCAGAAAGCCCTGAAGCACATTCTGAACGCGCGGCATCATGCCCTGGACAGCAGCGATCTGATCGGGCGCGACCTCGATCTGCGCGGAAAGCCGGAATTGGCGCGGCGGCGTGCCGGGGATGACAATCGCCATCGGCTCAATCGCGACAAAAGCCGGTGCCGCATCGTGTGATTCGTGCTGACCAGAACCGCCGACCAGCCCCTGAAGAAGGCCCAGATAGGTGACCGCAAAGCCCGCGCCCGCCAACACAAGCACGATGATAACGTTCAAGATCAGTGCCTTGCGGCCCCTTTTGGGCGGTTCGATCGCTGCATCAACGGTGGCGTCTGCCATGTTTGTCCCCGTTCTGTTCGTTATTTGCGTTTTAACGCAGTCTTCCTAACCGAATCTTAAGGCCCACCCGCCAATCTGCGTGAAACCGGCAGAAGACGGGGATTCGGTCATGAAATTGCTTTCAATCTGGGGCGGACTGGGGCTGCGGCGGCAGATCATCGTGGTTGCAGCCACGCTGCTGACCTTCGCCGCCGTCCTGGGGCTGTCGGGGGCGTTCAGCGCGCCACGGATGGCGCTGCTCTATTCGGGCCTCGACAATGCGCAGTCGGGCGACGTGCTGGCGGCACTGGAACAGCAGAACGTGTCTTATCAGATAAGCGGCGGCGCGATCATGGTGCCCGAGCTGCAGCGCGACGAATTGCGCATGTCTCTGGCGGCCAGCGGGCTGCCGGCAGGCGGATCGGCGGGCTATGAGCTGCTGGACGGGCTATCAGGCTTTGGCACGACGTCACAGATGTTTGACGCCGCCTATTGGCGCGCGCGCGAGGGCGAGTTGGCGCGCACCATCACCGCCACGCCCGGCGTGCGGTCGGCGCGGGTGCATCTGGCCATTCCCGAACAGAAAAGTTTTCGCAACCGGGTTCGCCCGACCGCCTCGGTGATGGTCACCATGGCTGATGGCGGGCTGGCGCCGTCGCAGGCCAAGGCGATGAAGCATCTGATCGCCGCCGCCGTGCCCGGAATGGTGGCCGAGGATGTGGCCATCGTCGATGGATCGGGCCAGTTGATTGGCGGTGCCGACGACGCGCCAGATACGGCGCTGGACCGCAGCGACAGTCTTCGCGCCGGCGTCGAGCGGCTGCTCGCGGCGCGGGTGGGGCCGGGCAACGCCGTGGTCGAGGTCTCGCTGGATCTTGTGACCGAATCGGAAAGCCTGACCGAACGCCGACTGGATCCCGAAGGTCGCATCGCCATTTCCAGCGAAACCGAAGAACGGTCCGACCAGTCGGAGAACGCCGGGAACAGCGCGGTCACAGTTGCCTCGAACCTGCCGGATGGTGGGGGCGCGACCGGCGATCGCAGCAGCACGAACGGCACCCAGACGCGCGAGCGGGTGAATTACGAAGTCTCGGAAACCACACGCCAATTGCAGCGCGGGGCCGGTGGCACCCGGCGGCTGACGGTTGCGGTGCTGGTCAACGGCGTCAAGACGACCGCGGCCGATGGCGCGGATAGCTGGCAGCCGCGCAGCGCAGATGAGGTTGCCGATTTGCGCGAACTTGTTGCCTCGGCCGTCGGTTTTGATGAGGCGCGCGGCGATGTCATCACCATCCGATCGCTGCCTTTCGAGCAGATCGAGGCTGCCGGGACCGAGGTGATCGCCGAGAACGACGCCTGGCCGGTGGACCTGAACATGGCAATTCAAGTGCTGGCCTTCAGTCTGGTGGCGCTGATCCTGGGTCTGTTTGTTCTGCGCCCGATCCTGACCGCCGCCGCCGTGTCGCGCGCGAAGCTGGACGACAGCCCGGCCCCCGCAAGCACCGACAGCACCGTGTTACCGCCTCTGGCCATCGGGGCGGCGGCAGATTTCGCGCTGCCCGACACCGGTTTTCCGAGCATGGCCATCGGCGATTTCGGCGGCTTTGGCAGCAGCAGCGACACAGACGATCCGGTCGCGCGGCTGAAACGCCTGATCGGCGAGCGGCGCGAGGAAACCGTCCAGGTGTTGAAAAGCTGGATGACCGAGCGTGAGGATAGCCTGTGACCCCCCGCCGCTATCAGTTAGAGGTATTCGACCTTCCCACCACCCTGCCCGAGGTTGTCGAGGTCAGCCAGGCCGCGCTTGAGACATCGAAGCTCGAGGCTTATGAGCGCGGCTATGCCGCCGGTTGGGATGATGCGATTGCCGGGCAAGCCGCCGAGCAGGCCCAGGCGCGCGCCGAAATGCTGCGCCAGTTGCAGGACAGCGCCTTCAGCTATCATGAGGCGCGCCAGGCCATTCTGACCGCGATCGAGCCGGTGCTGGAAACCATGGTGCGCGCTGTCCTGCCAGACATCGCCCGCGCCACGCTTGGTCCGCAATTAGCGCAGGCCTTGCAGGGCGAACTGGCCCGCCACAGCGACACGCCCCTGCGACTGCGTCATCATCCCGGTGTCGCCGACCTGATGATCGATGTCATCGGCCAGCAAACCGGTCTGCGGCTGGACTTGATCCCGGACCCCGGCCTCAGCCCCGGCCAATTCCTTCTGGAACGCGGCGACAGCCAGATCGAGGTCGACCTGGATGGCCTCTGTCGCGACATCCGCGAACGCATCGGCACGTTTTTTCAACAGCTTGAACAAGGAAACCCAGCATGACGACCGAAACCGGCCAGCCTGCCAACCCCTTTCTGATGGTCCCGGTCGAGATCACCATCTCTGTCGGTCGCGCGCGGCCGACGCTGCGCGACCTTCTTGCCATGGGCCGCGACGCGATCCTGGCGCTGGATCGCAAGGTCGACGATCCGGTCGACCTGTTCATCGGTGACAAGCTGATCGCCCGCGGCGAACTGACCGAGATGGACGGCGAAAGCACCGGAATGCTGGGCGTGCGCCTGACCGAGGTAATCAACACGCAGGCCACATTGTGAGGGCGGTTGCGCTGACCTTGCTGATCCTTATCGCGGTCGCCATGGCCGGGCCGGTGATGGCCCAGCAGATGGGCGGCGGCGATCTGGGCAACGCGCTGACCGGCGCGATGACCGGCGACGGCGCGACCACCGGCATCGACAGCCTGACGGGCCGATCGCTGATGCTGTTCGCCGCGATCACCCTTCTCAGCCTGGCGCCCGGCCTGGCGATCATGGTGACCTGCTTTCCGTTCATCGTCACCGTTCTGTCGATCCTGCGCCAGGCGATCGGCCTGCAACAGGCACCGCCGAACATGCTGATCGTCAGCCTGGCGCTGTTCCTGACCTGGTTCATCATGGACCCGGTGCTGACCGAATGCTGGCAGGTCGCCATCGACCCCCTGATGCAGGGCGCGATCACCCCCGATGTCGCGTTTCAGCGCGGTATCGTGCCGTTCCGCGACTTCATGATGACGCGCGTCGACCCCGAGACGCTTCAGCATATGGCCGAACTGCGCCCGCCACCCGCCGATCCGGCCGCGCCCGCGCCGCTGCCGGTGCTGGTGCCATCCTTCATCCTGTCGGAAATCTCGCGCGCGTTTCAGATTGGCTTCATGGTCTATCTGCCATTCCTGATCATCGACCTTGTGGTCTCGGCGGTGCTGATGGCGATGGGGATGATGATGGTGCCGCCAGCCGTCGTCTCACTGCCCTTCAAGCTGGCCTTCTTTGTGGTGGCCGACGGTTGGACGCTGATTTCAGCGGCCTTGGTACGCAGCTATGGCGGCAGTTAGGGCGATGTCGCGAGCTGTTGCCGAAAGCCGCGCGAAACGGTTGAACCGTCGGACAGACGGGGCTAACACCGGGCCGACCCCCTCGACGTCCCAACGATTGCAATGCCATGACCGCCCAACCGGCCCGTATCCGCCTGTATCACCTGCCGCTGTCGCCCTTTTGCCGCAAGGTCCGCCTGGCCGCCGGCGAAAAGCGCATCGAGGTCGAGCTGGTGGAGGAACGCTGGTGGGAGCACAACCCCGAGTTCCTGCGCCGCAACCCCTTGGCCAAGATCCCGGTGGCGAGGATCGACGGGCGGGTGATGTCGGACAGCCAGGCGATCTGCGAATATCTGGACGAGGCCCATCCCGAGCCGCGGCTGATCCCCGGCACCCCCGCCGACCGCTATGAGGTGCGCCGCATCTGCGCCTGGTTCGACGATAGTTTCCACGCCGAGGTCACCACTCGCATCATGGGTGAACGGGTCTGGAAAAAGGTGCTGCGTCAGGGCTATCCTGACAGCAAGGCCGTCAAGGCGGGGCTGAACCGGATCAAGTTCCATCTGGATCTGATGGGGCAACTTCTGGACGAACGCCGCTGGCTGGCGGGCAGCACGCTGACGCTGGCCGACTTCACCGCCGCCGCACATCTGAGCTGCCTCGACTATATTTCGGACGTCGATTGGGACCGCGCCCCCAGCGTGCGCGACTGGTATGCCACGCTGAAGTCGCGCCCGGCCTTCCGTACCGTCCTGGCCGACAATGTGCCCGGCCTGCCGCCCAGCCCGCAATACGCGCAATTGGATTTTGGTTAGTCAGCCGGATCGGCGCGGCACCAAAACCACGCGAAAGTAAGGGATTGCCATCCCGCGCAGGCGGTATTGAGTGACGCGGCGCGGGCAGAAGCGCCCGTGGGGGATCCCATCACACAGACCCGGCCTTGGCCAGATCCCGGCATGCCACGCGCGGCGGGAAAAAAATGGCGGAACGATCCTGTCCAACGCGCGGCATGGCGCGCCTGCCGCATTGGACGCGGGCAACAACATGTTTTACATCAGCGCGAGGGCCGACCGTGGACGGCGACCCGCCTTCCAGGCCGGCCTCTGACCTCTGCCGTCACCGCCATGCCGGATCGTGCCAGGCCGAGGCCCCCGCCACTCATCCGATCCATGCGCGCCCAACCCGGCGCGAAGACGCTGGCCGACGTGCTCGCCACGATATGGCCCTGCCACGCACAAGGCGTCGCATGGTAGGTGACGGTGCCTTGCTTGACTGGCCCGCGTCGCCCAACGGCAGCGGTGTCGCCGAGGCCGGAAGCGGGCACGGCTCGCCCGACGAATGAAAAATCGACTTCGCCCGGCAGCGCCCTTGGGAAGACGACAAAGCCCTTAGGCCCCGATCCGGTTTGTCCGGCCCCTTGCGACCGCACAGGCAGGGGCCTCGCCGCCATCAGCCGCCCCCCTCTGCGCTGCGCATGGGTCGCATAGGTCAAGCATGCCCCATCCACTACAGCGTGGCGGCCGCATGGCCTCATTCACAGGCCCGTGGCTCGCCCCGGCGCATGTAAGATCGACATTCCCACGCCCCTGGCATCACCCACAGCACCGACGACAAGCCCTCAACAATCCGCGTCGATCCGGCCCCACCCGGCAACCCCTCTGGCCCCTTGCCGCGAAGCGGTGCATGATCGGGACATGTCCGCCGCCGTCGACCCCCGCCTGATCCGTTTGCGTGCAGCCCTGTGCGACCGCGCGCGGGTCGAGGGGTTTGCGGCCATCGGCGTGACCACGCCGCAGGCAATCCCGCAGGCGCCGGGGCGGCTGGCGGCGTTCGTCGAGAAGGGCCTGCACGGCCAGATGGGCTGGATGGCCGAAAGGATGGACTGGCGCGGCGACCCCGCCGCACTGTGGCCCGATGCGCGCAGCATCATCATGCTGGCCGAAACCTACGCCCCCGACCACGACCCGCGCGAGGTTCTGGGCCTGCCCGACCACGGCGCGATCAGCGTTTACGCGCAGGGCAAGGATTACCATGACATCGTGAAGGGCCGCCTGAAACGGCTTGGCACCTGGCTGATCGGGGCGGCGCGCAAGGCCGGGCATGACGCCCAGATCAAGGTTTTTGTCGACACCGCCCCGGTCATGGAAAAGCCGCTGGCGCAGGCGGCGGGACTGGGCTGGCAGGGCAAGCACACCAACCTTCTGTCGCGCCATCTGGGCAACTGGTTCTTTCTGGGCGCGATCTTCACCACCCTGCCGCTGCCCGCCGATACGCCCGAGATCACCCATTGCGGCAGTTGCACCGCCTGCCTGACCGCCTGCCCGACCCAGGCATTTATCGCGCCTTATCAACTGGATGCGCGGCGCTGCATCTCATACCTGACGATTGAACATCACGGGCCGGTCGATCCTGCGCTGCGGCCGATGCTGGGCAACCGGATCTTTGGCTGCGACGATTGCCTGGCGGCCTGCCCCTGGAACAAGTTCGCGCAATCGGGGCGCGACGCGCGGCTGGCAGGCGCCGCGGCGGGACCGCTGGCCGATCTGGCGGCACTGGACGATACAGCCTTTCGCGCGCGTTTCGCCGGCACGCCGGTGAAACGCATCGGCCGCGACCGCTTCATCCGCAACGTGCTTTACGCGATCGGCAATTCCGGCCAACCGGACCTGGCACCCGTCGCCCGCCGCCTGACCGCCGATCCCGACCCGACGGTGCAGGACGCCGCCGCCTGGGCGTTGACCCGATTGAGGCCGCAATGAACCCCACCCTTGGCATCGGCCTGAAGATCGTCTCGGTCATCCTGTTCACCATCATGGCGGCGCTGATCAAGGATGTCTCGGCGCGGGTGCCCTCGGGGCAGGTGGTGTTCTTCCGCTCGGCCTTCGCGATCCCGGTGATCCTGATCTGGATCGCCGCACGGGGCGAGCTGGCAACCGGCCTGCGCACCACCAACACCATGTCGCATGTGTGGCGCGGGCTGGTGGGGACGGCGGCAATGGGACTGTCGTTTCTGGGGGTCGGCCTGTTGCCGCTGCCCGAATCCACCGCCATCGGCTTTGCCATGCCGCTGCTGACCGTGATCTTTGCCGCGATGTTCCTGGGCGAGGAAGTGCGCGCCTTTCGCCTGTCGATGGTTGCCCTGGGCCTGGCGGGCGTGCTGATCGTGCTGGCCCCCCGGATGGGCGGCAGCGGCGACATGTCGGCACAGCAGACGCTGGGCGCGATAGCCACGCTGGCGGGGGCGGCCTTTGCGGCCCTGGCGCAGATCTTCATCTCGCGCATGGTCCACACCGAACGCACATCGGCCATCGTGTTCTGGTTCTCGGTCACGGCAAGCGTGCTGTCTTTGGCCTCGGTGCCGTTCGGCTGGGTGCTGCCGGGGGCGGTCGATGCGGCGGTGCTGATCGGCATCGGGCTGATCGGCGGGGTGGCGCAGATCTTTCTGACCTCATCCTATCGCTTTGCCGATGCCAGCGTGGTGGCGCCCTTCGATTACCTGTCGATGGTGGGCGCATTGGCCATCGGCTATTGGGTGTTCGGCGACATCCCCAGCCTGACCATGCTGACCGGTGCCGGGCTGGTGATCCTGGCAGGCATCATGATCATCTGGCGCGAACGGCAACTGGGGCTGGAACGCGCGCGCCGCCGCAAGGCGATGACCCCGCAGGGCTAAGGCGGCATCCCCCTATTCCCCCAGCGGATTTTTTCTGAAATGATCCGCGCGCGCGACCCCGCACCCAGCGTCAGGAGAATGCGATGACCGCCCCCGCGGCCCCCGACCGGCAGTCAGGCTGGTCCAGCCAATTGGCCCGGATCGGGGCCGAACACGGCTTTTACGACCCGCTGGACGGCACCCACAAGGCGCTGTTCGTGCGTGGTGATGACACGCTGGTGGTGACCTTCGACAATTTGGACGACGCCCGGCAGGACGTAGGCGAACGCCTGCCTTGGGGGGTCAAGTTCATCAACAGCCAGGGCTGGTCGGCGCTTGGCATCGGCGCGCATGGCTGGACATGGTATCGATCGCCCGCCGTTTACGACTTTTTCGACCGGCTGCGCGATCAGAGCTTCTTCAACCAATTCCGCCGCGTGGTGTTCTATGGCGCCTCGATGGCGGGCTATGCGGCGGCGGCGTTTTCCTCGGCCGCGCCGGGGGCGACGGTGATCGCGCTTAGCCCGCAGGCGACGCTGGACCGCGCCGTGACGACCGGGTGGGAGACGCGCTATCGCCTGGCCTGGCGGCACGATTTCAGCGGGCGCTATGGCTATGCGCCCGATCAGGTGCAAAGCGCGGAACGCATGTGGCTGCTGTTCGACCCGCTGATGCCGATCGACGCCAGCCATGCCGCACTGTTTCGTGGCGCTCACATCCACAAGATCCGTTGTCGGCATTTCGGCCATAACACCGGCACCGCGCTGAAAAATATCGACGCGCTGAAGCCCTTTGTCACGGAATGCGTGACCGGGCAGGCGAGCTTGGCCAGCGTCTATCGGCTGATGCGGGCGCGGCGGATGGTGCCGTGGTATCAAAAGCTGATGCTGCAAAAGCTGCAACAAAAGGGCCGGGCCGACCTGCTGCATGCCTATTGCAGCGCCGTGGTGCGCCAGTCCCACCCGCAGCGCCGCCCGCATTTCCTGAACGAGGCGAACCTGGCCGCCGCCCGTCTGGGCCGCCCGCCGCTTCAGCCGCCCGCCTGACGCGCGGCAGCGATGCGAAAGCCGGTATGGCCAGTGCTGCTGTCGGGCGTGTTGAAGGTGCGGGAATGCACGAAGTAACGCTCGCAATAGGACGCATGGCACAGGTATGACCCGCCCCGCGTGACCCGCAGCCGGTCATCGCGCGCGCCATCCGATCCCGGCAGCGGCCCGGCGCTGTCGGCGACCCATTCCCAGACATTGCCGGTCATGTTGGAAAGGCCCAGGCCGTTCGGGTCATAGGCATCGACGGGGGCGGTGCCGACATGGCCATCTTCGCCGCTGTCATGGCCGGGGAAAGCGCCCTGAAAGGTGTTGGCGCGGTGGCGGCCTTCGGGCGTCATCTCATCCCCCCAGGGGAAGCGCGCCCCGGCAAGGCCGCCGCGCGCCGCCAGCTCCCATTCGGCTTCATCGGGCAGGCGGGTGCCGGTATGGGCGCAAAAGGCGCGGGCGTCATCATGGCTGACATGGGTGACGGGGTGATCCATCCGGTCGGTCACGCCGCTGCCCGGACCAAGGGGGGCCGACCAGCAGGCACCATGGACCTGCCGCCACCAGGGCGCCTGCACCGGCCCGCGCAGGCCCGCGCCGCCGTCCGGCAGAAAGGCATGAAAGACAAAGGACCAGCCCTCGCGCTCGGCGGTGGTGCGATAGCCGGTCTCGGCCACAAAGCGCGCGAACAGCCGGTTGGTGACGGCGACCCGCGCCAGCCGGAACGGCGCGACGGTCACCGGGCGGGCGGGGCTGTCCTGATCCTCGGGATAGCGGGGATGATCGGTGCCCATCAGGAAACGCCCGCCGGGCAGATCGATCATCAGCCCCTCGATATGATCGCGCATCTGCGCCGAACAGCCGGGGGCGGGCAGGGGCGGCACCGCCGGGCTGGCACCGTTGCGGCGCGGCGCGCAGCAGCCTTTCGCTCTCCCATCCGTCATCGCGGCCCGCCCATGGTTTTCCGTTTCCGCTGAAATCCGATCAGCGGCGGCATGTTATCCCGCCGATTGTCACGCAACGCAATTGTCAAGAGGTCGCGGCTGGACTAGCACCGGATCAGCAGCGCAGATCCAGACCGGGGCGACACCAATGGCCAGACCCAGCAAGACCACGCCCGGCGCGGCGGCGCAGGCAGCCGTGCGGGCGCTGGATACGGTGGCCAGGGGCGGCGGTCTGGCTGGCCTGACGCCGGTGCTGACCGGGACCGGTGCGGCGATGGTGATCCAGATCGCGAATGCCGACAGCCCCGATCAGATGCGGCTGGCCGAAAGTCTGTCCAACGGCCTGCCGCGCCGGGGGATCGCGCATCTGGCCCTGTGCCACATGTCGGACGCGCCGCCGGTGCCGGTGGTGATGACCAAGGCCGCGGCGGCGCTGACCAAGGCGGGGGCCTTTGCGGGGGTGGATCGGGTGATCGTGCTGGCCCAGGGCGATCAGGCCCCTGCCGCCGCCGCGCTGACCGCCGGGATCGCGCGCGGCTGGTTGCTGCTGCTTGGCCCGGCGCAGGGCGATCTGCCCAAGGGGCTGCGCGGCTGGGTCATTGCCGACAGCTTCCCGCACCACCCGCAGCCTGTCGCCGGGCTGGTGGCGCTGAACGCCATCGCCTTTGGTCCCGATGTGGTTGGCGCGCTGGATCGCAGCGGCTTGCTGGCGCGGCTGGTCACGATGGCCGCCACCGGCGATCTGACGCCCACGCGCTTTTACGCGATGATCCGCGCCCGCCGCGATCTGCGCCTGTATCGCCAGAATATCGAGCGTCTGCTGACCGCGCGCGGCAAGGCCGACCGCATCCCGGCCTTCGTGCGCGCCTTTCGGCAGCGCCTGACCCGGCAAAAGGCCGCGGCCGAACCGGCCGTGCAAGACCAGCCCCTACCCGAGATCGCGCCCCCCGCCGAGACCCGCGCCGAGACCCCCGCGCGCCCCCGGACCCTTGGCAATGTCTGGCATCTGGAACGGCGCGGCCCGGCGCTGATCTATCTGTCCGATCAGTATCGCGGCGCGGTGATGGGCTTTGAACAGCGCGGTGACGTGACGCTGGGCCAGACGCCCGATGTGGCGCTTGGGCTGGTGTCGATCGGCGGGCCGGGGGTGGTTCGGCCTTTGCCCGAACGCTTCGACTATCATCTGACCGACGAAAACCTGACCCCCGACAGCCCCGCCTGGGGGGCCGAGGCGCATGGCGCCATCATGCTGACAGCCGCCCGGTCGCGCCACCACGCGCTGCACAGCATCATTGCCCTGTCGGCCCCGCAATCGGGCATGATGGCGGCCGAGGCGCGCCCCGACAGCGCCTTTGTCACCGCCCTGCTGGAGCGCATCGCCACCGCCGCGCGCAACCTCTCGGGCTGGGGCAAGACGCTGTTCATCGACCGCATCCGGCTGGACCTGCTGGGCGGCGAAACCACCCTGTCCGAGGATCAGGCGACCGCCCTTTACCCCCGCCTGATCGCCGAATTGCGCCACGCCGTCGCGGTGGCGGCGGGGCAGATCAGCCTGCCGGTGCCGGTCGTCAGCCAGGCCGCAGGCAGCCGCCTGGACGGCAGCGCGCCGCTGATCCTTGTGCAGGGCCGGCTTGAGGTGATGAACGCGGGCCTGGGCGTGATCGTCGCCGCCCCCAGCTATCCGTTCCGGCTGATGCCCGGCACCGTTGCCACGCTGGACCCCGCCGACCAGTTGCTGATCGACGAGCTGGAATGCCGCGCCATCGCCGAGGTGCAGGCGGGCCGCCGCTGGTATTGCCCGACCATGCGGCAGGCGTTTTTGCATGGCACCACGCTGATCACCGACTGGTCCAGCCTGTCGCCGCTGGTGCTGGATGACGGCCCGCATGGTTTCCGGCTTGAGGGCTGCGACAATGACGCCCGGATCCGCACCGCCAAGGTCGAGGGCAGCCGCGTGGTGCTGACGCTTGACCGCGCGCCCACCGGCGCGGCGCTTGCCGTGGCCTATGCCTGGGGCCACCGCCGCGACACGGCGGATGACGACCGGCCCGCCAATCACGGCGCCCTGCGCGACAGCTTTGCCGAACCCAGCCTGATGCAGCCGGGCCGGATGCTGCACCGGCACGCCCTGGCCGTGCGCCTGCCGATCATGCCCAGCGATCTTTAGGGGACACCGATGACCGACCAGCCGCGCAAGAATATCGTGCTGATCGTCATGGACGATGCCAATGCCTATTGGCGGTTCAAATCGGTTTTTGGCGAACAGTTGCAGACCCCGAACCTGGACCGGATCTGCGCCGTCTCGACCGCGTTCCATGCCGCCTTTTGCCAGGTCGCGGCCTGCGGGCCGTCGCGCGCCAGCCTGATGTCGGGCCTTGCCCCGCATCAGACCGGCATCTTCGACACATACCGCGACATCTTTGAACTGATCCGGCCCGACCAGATGTGGTCCTATCGCCTGAAGCAGGCGGGCTATTTTTGTTCCAGCGCCGGCAAGATCCACCACGGCTATCGCCCGCAACCGCATGAGGTGCAGGTCTCGCTGTATTCCCGCAAGCCCCACTGGGTCCGCTTCGGCCCACGCCGTGACGCGCCCCACCGTGATTATGGCGGCGCGCAGATGGGGATCGGCACCACCGACCCCAAGGACGACAAGCGCTATTACGACCACCAATCCGCCGATGACGCGATGCGGTTCTTTGACAGCTACGACCGCCCGGCGCCCTTTTACCGCGAGATCGGCTTTCACAATCCGCATACGCCGCTGAAAACGCCTGCACGGTTCAAGGACATGTATGACCACACAAGGTTCACCATGCCGAACCGGTGGAAGGGCTGGCGCGATCTGGCCAGCCTGTCGCGGTCGTCCTTTGGCCCGAACATGAACCTGGATTCCGACGAGCATTGGCAAAAGACGCTGCGCAATTACTTCTCGGCGATCAGCCATGTCGATTGGCATATCGGGCGGGTGTGGGACGCGCTGAAAGCCTCGCGTCATGCCGACAACACGGTGCTGATCATCACCGCCGACCACGGCTATCACGTTGGCGACAAGTCGCGCTTCCGCAAGTTCTCGCTGTGGGAGGAGGCCGACGGGGTGCCGCTGATCATCCACGACCCGACGACGGCGCGCGAAAACGTGGTGACCGACCCGGTGGCACTTGTCGATGTCGGCCCCACGGTGATGGATTACGCGGGCCTGCCCCCGATCGAGGCTGCCGTGGGCCGGTCGCTGCGCCCGCAGATCCAGGGCCAGGTGGTGCAGGGGCGCGCGGTGCCGACCTTCTTTTTCGGCTCGGCCGGGGTGCGCAAGGGTGATTACCGTTACATCAAATATCTGACCGGCGAGGATCAGCTTGCCGATCTGACCATCGACCCCTGGCAGTTGGACGATGCGGGCGATGATCCGCAGCGGCCCGCGATGGCGGCGGCGCTGAAACAGGCCACACAGGATTTCGGCCTGACCATGCTGGACAAAGGCGAGACGGTGGCCGCCCCCACCCATTACGTCGCGCCGGTGATCGGGGCCGCGCATCCGCTGTCGCCGCCGACGCTGGGGATCATCTCCTACGACCCGCCCGACCCGCGCACGCTGGAGGTGCCGGGGAACCGGCGCTATTACATCCGCCATACCGAGGACATGGCCTTCGACCTTCCGCGCGCCTATCGCCAACTGTGCTATGCCTGCGATGTGGGTGCCAGCGACAAGGTGCTGGCGGTGCGCAGCCATGATGCGGGCAGCCATATCGACCTGGTGGCTACCCATCCGCGCTGCGACCTGCGGGTTACCTGCGGGCGCGGCGATGACGTGATCGAGACGCTGCAAGACCGGCTTCACGTCACGCTGACCGCCGGGCGCAACACCGTGCTGACCGGCACCCGCCCGGCCCATGTTCAGGGCGGATCGGGGCAGGATCAGGTCGTCTGCCGGTCCTCCGAAGCGCATGTGATCGGCGGCGCGGGCGACCTTACCCTGCGCACCTTGGGCGAGGCCGCGACCATCCGCACCGCCGCCGGGCAGAACCAGTTGACGCTGGAGGCGGGTCAGGCCGTGGTCCAGATCGCGCGCGGCCAATCGCGCATCGACATCGCCACGCCGGGTCCGGTCACGCTGATCCTGTCGCGCACCGGCCTGCCGCAGGTGGTCAGCGGATTTCGCGCGGGCAGCGTCGATCTCAGCGACTGGCAGCCGATGGGGACCGTCGCCATCACGGCTGAGGGCGACGATACCGTCGTCACCTGCGGCAGCGAACGGGTGGTGTTCCTGGCCACCGATCCGGGCGTGGTGCAGGGCGCGATCGCGGCCTAGACCAGATCGGCAAAGCGGTCGGGCAGCCGATACAGGCTTTGCCCGGCGGTGCGCCCCCAGCCCCAGATCTGGGTGCCGGGGCGCTGCTGCTGGCGGGTGACCATCTGCTTGCGCATCGCCGGATGGCGCAGATCGCCGTCTTCGATGGGCCAGCGGGCGGCATCCAGATATTCGTCAAGGCTGTGGGTCCAGCCGTGGCTGGCCTTCTGTTCGTCGGTGATCCAGTCCAGATTGCGGATCTGATCGGCGCGCAGGTTCAGCCGGCGGGTCACATAATCGCGGTCGAAGAACCGCAGATGCAGCAGATACAGATCGTCGGACAGATAGCGTTTGCCCAGCGTATTGGCATGGCCGCCGGGCGTGAACCGCACCGCGCCACGGGTGATGCAGGGCTTGCAATAATTGGCATTGGGCCGATAGATGCGCCGCCGCGACAGGATCGGGGCGTCGGCCTCGATCGGCAGCGGCTCATCCTCGGGGCGGTGGATCGGCTCGATGGCAAAGGGGCAGATCGAGGCGGGCGCATCCTCCAGCCCCGGCCATTTCGCATCCAGATAGGCGGGCAGGCTGTCGCCCACCGCCGGGTCCAGCAGCACGAATTCATCCACGTCGCTGGTGATCACCCAACGATAGAACTGCGACAGGCCCGAGGCGAATGACGATAGCGCCGTCCAGCGGCGGCGGTCGAAGGCGTTGATCTGCGGATCGCGCGGAAAGGACAGGATGTTGCAGCCATCCGCGATGTCGCGGTGGCGGGGGTCGTTGCCGTGGCTGATGACATAGATGTTGTCGCGGCCGATCTGGGCGGCATAGTAATCGACGAACCGCTCCAGGAACATATAGTCCTGATAAACCATTGTCATTACGGCGCAAGTTTTCAGGCCGTCGCTCATCTGCTGTCCTGCCTTGTCGCGGGCGGCGGGCATCGCCGCCTGTTTCGACTAGGACCAGCCGATCCAGGCGTCAAGCCGTCTTGGCAGGCGGGGCGCGGTGGCGGGGTGGCGGCCGTCCGTGCGCAGCACCCGCGCCAGTGCCCGGCCCGACAGCCTGCGCGCGATCTGGCCAGTCGCCGGATCGCGCCGAAAGCCCCAGCCGCGCCGCGCAAAGACGCCGCGCAGCCAGATCGCCACAGCCGCGCCCAGCAGGCCCCCGGCGATCACATCGCTGGGCCAATGCGCGCCGATCAGCACCCGGCTTAGCGCGCCCCATAGCCCGACCACCCAAAAGGCCGGGGCCAGTCGCGGCCAGATCACCGACAGCCCCACCGCAAGCGCCATCACCGTGGTCGCATGGCCCGACGGGAATGAGGCGAAGGCGGCGTGAAAGTCGAACGGCTGAAACACCAGCACGCCGGGATCGGGCATCGCATAGGGGCGCATCCGGCCAATGACGTTCTTTGCGAATGAGGCCGCAAGCCCGCTGATCGCCCCCGTCGCCAGCAGATAGCCCGCCAGTGCCTGCACCTGCCGCAGCGCCAGCACGTCGCGGCGCGTCAGGTGGCGCGCAGCCAGCCAGGCCAGCACCCCGGCGATCAGCGGCAGGATCAGCGACCAGTCCGACCGGCCCAGCAGCGTCACCCGCTGCATCACGGCGACCGCGCCGGGGTCCAACCCCCGGATCGCGCGATGCACCGGCGCATCGACAAACACCACCACCGCCAGCAGCGCGTTGGCCGCCAGCACCATTTGCACGGCGCGCGGCTGGGCGGTGAACCAGGTCAGGATGCTTTTCATTTTGGCACCTCGGGTGTCAGAATATCCAGTGTGACGGCGCGGCCCGCGCCGAGGGCAAAGCCGCTGATACGCGCGGTGGCGATCAGCCCGGGCAGCGGCGGCAGACCCGCCGGGCGGATCACCGCGCTGCACGGTGGCAGCGGTAGGGGAACCGGCGCGTCATCCGCGATCAGCCGGGTCTTGCGCCCGCCCAGCCAGACCAACGACGGCTCATTGTAACCCGCGCCGATCAGATGCGGCGCGGGGCAGCCGGTCGCCGCTTGCCCCGCGACATAGGCCTGGGTCGAGGGCCACAGAACCGGCAGCCGCGCCGCGGTGATGACCAGCCCGGTCATCACCACCGCGCCCAGGGCCACCAGCAGCGCCGCCGCGCGGTCGCGCCGATCGCGCCAGATCGCGACCCATGCCAGCGCCGACAACGCCACCGCCATCGCCAGTGCGCCGATGCCCGGCGCGACGACCTGCGGCCAGCCCCACCAGATCAGCGCCGCCAGGATCAGTGGCCCGACCGGCACCAGCAGCATGGCTGCCAGCCGCGCCCCGCGCGCGACCGGCAGCCCGCCCAGCCAGGCCGAGGCCGCCAGCAGCGAAAGCGCCGGATACAGCGGCATCGGGTAATGGATCAGCTTGGTCGGCACCGCCTCGAACATCAGCCAGCCGGGGATCAGCCAGGCCAGCAGAAAGGCCACGCCGGGCTGGCCACGTCGCCGCCAGACCCCGGCCAGGGCCATCGGCACCAGCACCGCGCCGGGCCAAAAGCTGAAGCCCATGGCCAGCAGATAGCTGCCGGGCGGCAAGCCCTTGCCCTCGACCCCGGATGCGACCTTGGCCAGCAGGTCGTGCCCGACCGAGGCGGCCCAGAACGCGCCGCCGCTGCGCCAAGTCACCGCCACCAGCCAGGGCAGCACGAGGGCCGCCGCCGCCAGCATCGGCAGCGGTCGGGCCAGGGGCCGCAGCCAGCCCAGATCGCGCCGCAAGGCCGACAGCGCGGCCAGCGTCAGCCCGACGATCAGCGGCCCCATCGGCCCCTTGACCAGCACCGCCGCCGCGAAGGCCAGCCAAAAGCCCCAGGCCAGCCGTGCGCCCGCCTGCCCCAGATGCAGCCGCGCCACCGGCAGCATCATCGCCAGGGTCAGCGCCAGCAGCACGGCGTCGGTCTTGGCGATCCGCGCCTCGGCGGTCAGCACCAGGCTGACGGCCATCAGCGCCGCGCCCATCATCGCCGGACCAGCCCCGACCAGCGGCGCGCCGATCACAGCCACCAGCACCACCACCGCGACGGCGCCAATCACCGATGGCAGCCGCCAGACCCAAAGCGGTGCGCGATCCCTCCGACCCGAGGCAAGCGCCGCCGCCGCTTGCAGCCAGTAGATCCCCACCGGCTTGTTCAGCCGCGCCACGTCCTGAAAGCGGATGTCGACCGGGTTGCCATCCTGCACCATCTGCCGACTGGCCTGGACGAAGCGCGCCTCATCCCGGTCGGTCACCGGCAGGCTGGCCAGCCCTGGCAGAAACAGCACCGCCGCCGCCAGGGCCAGCAGTGCCAGCCGCAGCCGGGGCAGGGCGGTGGTCATGCCACGCGCCCCGGCCAGATCCGCCGCAGCCCGTCGCCCGCCCGCGCCAGATCGCGCCGGATCGCCGCGCCGGTCAGCGCCGGGCGCGCCTGCGCGATGTCGAACACCTGCCAGCAGGCCAGCGTCACCAGCGCCGAAATCGCCACCGAGGACAGCGCGTCCGACGCGAAATGCCGCCCCAGGCTGATGCGCAGCGCCATGCTGCCCAGCACCATGGCGACGCCCGCCACCACCGCCAGCCCACGCCAGCGCGGCGCAACGCGGGGCCATATCAACGCCAGCGTGACGAACACAAAGGTCGCGGTCATCGCCACCTCGCCCGAGCTGAAGGAGCAGTTGCGGCTGCATTGATCGGTGATCTTCATCACCGGCGTGAACAGATGCGCGCCGCCAAAGTCGATCACCTCGGCCGGGCGGGCGCGGCCAAAGGCGTTCTTGAACACCCCATTCACGACCAGGCCCGGCCCGATGGCAAAGCTGGCGGCGACGAAGAACAGGTTGCGGCGGTCGGAATGCAGGCTGGCGCGGCGCAGGGCGACGATCAGCGCAACGATGACGATGGCCCAGGCAAAGGCCTCAAGCGTGCGGCGCAGGGCCATGTTCAGGCTGAACACCCAGGGGTGATGGCTGGCGTAGAAGCCCTGAACCGGGTCGTGGAACAGCCCGGTGATCAGCAGGTCCAGGCGTGGCACGGCGCTGAACAGGCAGACCATCGCCAGCGTGGCGGCCAGGGTGATCGTCAGCAGCCGGGTGAAGGCGGGGTCAGTCATGCGCGGTCATCCCAAGGCAGGTTGCATCCGCCAGCGAGAGACTCAGCGTCTCGCCCTCCAGAAAGCCGGGACCGGCGGTCCATTGGTCCAGCAGCCGTGCGCAATCGGGCAGCGGATCGCCGGGCAGGGTCAGCGCGGCGACCGGGCCGGGCAGGTTGGCAGGCAGCGGCAGCGCCAGATCCCAATGGTGGCGCGGCGGCCCCGCAAAGGGCGCGGCGTGCACCGCCAGCCCGCGCGGCTTGCCAAACAGGCTGAGGTCGGCCAGCAGCCCGCGATCATGCGCGACAATAGCCACCGCCCCCGCCGCCTGCGCGCCATCAAGCGCGCGGTCGGCCAGCGCGTGATGGCCAAGGTAACGCCCCAGCGCCAGCCGGTCGCCCAGCCGCCACTCGGTGCCAATGACCGTCAGCAGCGGCAGCGCCACCGCCAGCGCAAGTCCCACCGCGACCGACGCCCAGGCCAGCCAGCGCCGCCCCGCCAGCCAGGCCGCCGCCACGATCACGCCGGGCACGGTAAAGCCCACCGCCCAGTTCGCCAGCGCCCGGCTGACCAGGGCCTGCGCGGTGACGATGCCCAGCACCACCAGCCCGACCAGCGCCAACCCGCGCAAGCCGCCGCGCAGCCGCACCGCGCCGATCAGGAAGGCCGGGAACAGGATCGGCCCCATCACCGCCAGTTGCTCGGCCAGAAAGCGCGCGGCTCCGGGCAGGTTCAGGCGCAGGCCATGGGCGCGGCCATCCTCGGCCATGTGATGCACGGTCACGAAATCATGGCTGGCGATCCACCACAGGTTCGGCGCGACCACCGCCAGTGCGACCGCCGCCGCAATCGCCAGATCGCGCCGCGCGATGCGCCAGTCGGGGCGCAGCAGCGCGGCCAGCGCCATGCCCGCCAGCCCATAGGCCATGGCGTGCTTGGCCATCAGCCCCAGCCCGACGGCCAGCCCCAGCGCCACCGCCCCACCGACCGAGGCGCGCGCCGCCAGCCGGTGCTGCATCAGCAGCGCCACCGCCAAAGCCAGCATCATCGGCGTGTCGGTGGTCATCAGCACCGATCCCAGCGTCACGGCAGGCATCGTGGCGTAGCTGATCGCCGCCAGCGCCGCGACCCCCGGCCCGGCCAGCCGTCGCGCCAGCACCAGCACCACCACCGCCGTCGCGCCATGCAGCAGCGGCGCCAGCGCCCGCACCGCAAAGGCGCTGTCGCCCGCCCATTCGGTCACCGAACGGATCAGCCAGCCGATCAGCGGCGGCTTGGAATAGGCGCCAAAGGCCAGGCTTTGGCCCCACAGCCAATATTGCGCCTCGTCGGTGGACAGCTCGATCCGGGCCGCGGACAGCATCGCCAGCCGCCAGACCACCAGCGCCGCAATCAGCGTCAGTGCGGCGCGCATGGCGATGTCCTCAGGCCGACGCAACATCGCCCGCCCGCCGCTTTTCCGCATGGATCAGCCACAGATTGCGGCTGTAGATCAGCAGGCCGGTCGCCTGGCCGATGATGAACACCGGGTCGCGCCGCCACAGGGCATAGCTGAACAGCACCAGCCCCCCCGCCATCGAGAAGTACCAAAAGGCCAGCGGGATCACCGATTTGCGCGATCGCTCGGACGCGACCCATTGCACCAGAAAGCGGGCGGTGAACAGCAACTGCCCGGTCAGGCCGACCATGACCCAGGTGAACTCGGTCCAACTGTTGACATGCAGGATGGACCAGATGGCTTCACGGGTCATGGCGTTCACCTTGGGTGCGGGGTGTCAGGTCGATGGGGCGCGCGGTCTTGCGGCGGCGGATCAGCCAGGCGACGCCCGCCAGATCGGAAATGCCGACGATTGCGCGGCCCAGATTGGTGTATTTCGACGCGCCAGCGGTGCGCGGCGCATGGGTCACATCGACATGCGCCACCGCCCAGCCATCGCGGGCAAACAGCGCCGGAAGATAGCGGTGCTGGTGGTTGAAGAACGGCAGCGCCAGATAAGCGGCGCGGTCAAAGGCCTTCAGCCCGCAGCCGGTGTCGCGCGTGCCATCGCGCAGCACCCGCGCCCGCAGCCCATTGGCAAAACGCGAGGCCGCGCGCTTGCCCCAGCTATCCTGCCGCCCGACCCTTTGCCCGGCCACCAGCCGCAGCGCCGGATCGCGGCCCGCAGCCATCAAGGGGGCGATCAGCGCGGGCAGATTGGCGGGCGGATTCTGGCCGTCGCCATCCAGCGTGACAATGATCGCACCGCGCGCCGCCAGCACGCCCGAATGCACCGCCGCCGATTGTCCGGCGGCGCGGTCATGCCCGATGACCCGCAGTCGCGCATCCGCCGCCGCCAGCCGCAGCGCCACGGCGCGGGTGTCGTCGGTTGATCCGTCATCGACCATCACGACTTCAAAATCGGTAAAGCCCTCCAGCGCGGAGATGATTCCCTGCACCAGCGGCGGCAGGTTCGGCGCCTCGTCATGCAGGGGGATCACCACCGACAGCGCGGGGTGGGGGAAGTTGCCTTGGCTCATGCTCGTGTCCGGTCGTGTTTTTTATTTTTGGACTGCCGATGTGACAGACGCGCGTCACCCCCCAAGCACGCCTGCATCAAGGCCATGTGCCCGGCTGGTGCAGATTCGGTGCAGACGCGGCCTTTCCCCGATCATCCCTGCGGGCTATCTAGCGGCCCTAGCTGACAGCAAACTGACACGAGGCCCCATGGAAACCGCCGCCCGGATCGCCCGCACCATCGCCACCGACATCGCCGCCAGCCCGGCGCAGGTGCAGGCCGCCGTGGGGCTTCTGGACAGCGGCGCGACCGTGCCCTTTGTCGCGCGCTACCGCAAAGAGGTGACGGGCGGGCTGGATGACAGCCAGTTGCGCACGCTGGCCGACCGGCTGTCCTATCTGCGCGATCTGGAACAACGGCGGGCGGCGATTGTCGCCTCGGTCACCGAACAGGGCAAGATGACCCCCGATCTGGCCCGCGCCATCGCCGCGGCCGAAACCAAGGCGACGCTTGAGGACATCTATCTGCCGTTCAAGCCCAAGCGCCGCACCCGCGCGATGATCGCCCGCGAACACGGGCTTGAGCCGCTGCTGCGCGCCATCATCGCCGCGCCCGGCACCGATCCGCAGGTGCTGGCGGCGGGCTATCTGACCGAGGCCGTGCCCGACACCAAATCCGCGCTTGAGGGCGCGCGCGACATCCTGGCCGAGGAACTGTCGGAAAACGCCGCGCTGCTGGGCCGGTTGCGCGCCTTCATGCAGGATCAGGCGGTGATCGCCGCCCGCGTCATCCCCGGCAAAGAGGAAACCGGCGCCAAGTTCCGCGACTATTTCGACCATGCCGAAAAATGGTCCGGCATCCCCGCGCACCGGGCCCTGGCCATCCTGCGCGCCAGCAAGGAGGAGGTGGTGACCATCGACATCGCCCCCGATCCCGACACCGGCGCGGGGCGCGCCGAAACCATGGTCGCCGCCGCCATCGGCGATCTGGGCACCGGCCCCGGTGCCGACTGGCTGCGCGCCGCCGCCGGCTGGACCTGGCGGGTCAAGCTGTCGAACACGATGTATATCGACCTGCTGGGCGAATTGCGCCGCCGCGCGCATGAGGCCGCGATCAGCGTCTTTGCCCGCAACCTGAAAGACCTGCTGCTGGCCGCCCCCGCCGGCCCGCGCGCGACCCTGGGCCTTGACCCCGGCATCCGCACCGGTGTCAAGGTCGCGGTCGTCGACGCCACCGGCAAACTGGTCGACACCGCCACTGTCTATCCGTTCCAGCCGCGCATGGACATTCGCGGGGCCGAGGCCACGATCCTGACCCTGATCGCCCGCCACGGGGTCGAGCTGATCGCCATCGGCAACGGCACCGCCAGCCGCGAGACGGAACGGATGGTCGCCGACCTGCTGCGGAGCCTGCCGCAGGGCGTGAAGCCGCCGACCAAGGTGGTGGTGTCCGAGGCAGGGGCCTCGGTCTATTCCGCATCCGAACTGGCCGCGCGCGAGTTTCCCGACCTGGACGTGTCGCTGCGGGGCGCGGTTTCGATTGCGCGCCGCCTGCAAGACCCGCTGGCCGAACTGGTCAAGATCACGCCCGAATCCATCGGCGTCGGCCAGTATCAGCATGACGTCGACCAACGCGCATTGTCGAAGGCGCTTGAATCGGTGGTCGAAGATGCGGTGAACGCGGTCGGGGTCGATCTGAACACCGCTTCGGCTCCGCTTCTGTCGCATGTCGCGGGGCTTGGGCCGTCGCTGGCCCAGGCCATCGTCAGCCACCGCGACCAGACCGGGGCCTTTCCGTCGCGCAAGGCACTGCTGAAGGTGGCGGGGCTTGGCCCCAAGGCCTTTGAACAATGCGCGGGCTTCCTGCGCATCCGCGACGGGGATGAGCCGCTGGATGCCTCATCCGTCCACCCCGAGGCCTACGGCATCGCCCGCCGCATCGTCAGCGCCTGCGGCCGCGATATCCGCAGCCTGATGGGCGACGGCGCGGCGCTGAAACGCCTGCGCGCCGAAGATTTCGTGACCGAGGATTTCGGCCTGCCCACGGTGCGCGACATCCTGACCGAACTGGAAAAACCTGGCCGCGACCCGCGCCCCAGCTTTGTCACCGCCAGCTTCACCGACGGGGTCGAGGACATCAAGGATCTGCGCCCCGGCATGGTGCTGGAAGGCACGGTCACCAACGTCGCCGCCTTCGGGGCCTTCGTCGATATCGGCGTGCATCAGGACGGGCTGGTCCATGTCAGCCAACTGGCCGACCGCTTCGTCAAAGACCCGCATGAGGTGGTCAAGGCCGGCGATGTGGTGAAGGTCCGCGTGACCGAAGTGGACGTGCCGCGCAAACGCATCGGCCTGACCATGCGCAAGGATGGCGGCAGCAACGCGCGCGACGCCGCCGCCGAACGCAGCCCGGCCAAGGGCAAACAACCCGCCCGCAGCAGCGCCGCCCCGCCGAAATCCGCCCCCGGTGCGCTTGGCGCGGCTTTGGCCGATGCGCTGAAACGCCGCTAGGGCGCGCAGATCTCGGATCGGGTCAGAAACCGCCGCTCGCGCCCGTTGTCCAGGCTGAACATGCCGCCGCGCCCCGGAACCACATCGATGATCAGATCGGTGTGCTTCCACACCTCGTGCTGCGCACCCGAGATGTAGAACGGCATCCCGCCGATCTGGCCCAGTTGCACGTCATGCTCGCCAATGCGGAAATCGCCCTGCGCATAGCACATCGGCGCCGACCCGTCGCAGCAACCGCCTGACTGGTGAAACAGCACCGGCCCGTGATCGGCCACGATCTCGGCCAGCAGTTCCAGCGCGGCGGGGGTGGCGGTGACAGTGCCCATCGGGTCGCCCTTTCTTCTTGGCGGAAACATCCTGCGGGGGTCCGGGGGGCGCAAGGCCCCCCGGGTCCGAAGGTCAGAAAAAGCCCAGCTTCTTGGGGCTGTAGCTGACCAGCATGTTCTTGGTCTGCTGATAGTGATCCAGCATCATCTTGTGGTTTTCTCGCCCGATGCCCGATTGCTTGTAGCCGCCAAAGGCCGCATGGGCCGGATAGGCGTGATAGCAGTTGGTCCAGACCCGACCCGCCTTGATGCCGCGACCAAAGCGGTAGCAGGTGTTCGCCTCACGCGACCAGACGCCCGCGCCCAACCCATACAGCGTGTCATTGGCAATCGACAGCGCGTCATCGGCATCCTTGAAGGTGGTCACGGCGACGACCGGCCCAAAGATTTCCTCCTGGAACACGCGCATCTTGTTGTGGCCCTTCAGCACGGTCGGCTTGACGTAATAGCCGCCCGCCAGATCGCCGGACAGGCTGGCGCGCGCGCCGCCGGTCAGCACCTCGGCACCCTCTTTCTTGCCGATGTCGATATAGGACAGGATCTTTTCCATCTGCTCGGAACTCGCCTGCGCGCCGATCATTGTTGCTGGGTCCAGCGGGTCGCCCTGCACGATGGCCTCGACCCGCTTCAGCGCACGTTCCATGAATCGGTCATAGATGCTTTCGTGGATCAGCGCGCGCGACGGACAGGTGCAGACCTCACCCTGGTTCAGGGCGAACATCACAAAGCCCTCGATCGCCTTGTCGAAGAAATCGTCATCCTCGCGCGCGACATCGGCGTGGAAGATGTTGGGCGATTTGCCACCCATCTCCAGCGTCACCGGGATCAGGTTTTCCGACGCATATTGCATGATCAGCCGCCCGGTCGTGGTTTCCCCGGTGAAGGCGATCTTGGCGATGCGGTTGCTGGACGCCAGCGGCTTGCCGGCCTCAAGCCCGAAGCCGTTGACGATGTTCAGCACGCCCGGCGGCAGCAGGTCGCCGATCAGTTCAGCCAGCATCATGATCGAGGCCGGGGTCTGTTCCGCCGGTTTCAGCACGACGCAATTGCCCGCCGCCAGCGCCGGTGCCAGCTTCCACACCGCCATCAGCAAGGGGAAGTTCCACGGGATGATCTGGCCGACCACGCCCAGCGGTTCGTGGAAATGATACGCCACGGTATCGTCGTCGATTTCCGAGATCCCGCCCTCTTGCGCGCGCACCACGCCCGCGAAGTAACGGAAATGATCGACCGCCAGCGGCAGGTCGGCGGCGGTGGTTTCGCGGATCGGCTTGCCGTTGTCCCAGGTCTCGGCGCGGGCCAGGGCGGGCAGGTTCTGTTCGATCACATCGGCGATGCGGTTCAGGATCAGGCTGCGTTCGGCAACCGAGGTGCGGCCCCATTTGTCCTTGGCGGCATGGGCGGCATCCAGCGCGGCATTCACATCGTCGGCGTTTGACCGCGCAACTTCGCACAGCACCTGACCGGTGACAGGCGAGGTATTTTCAAAATACTTGCCCGATTTCGGCGCGACCCATTTGCCGCCGATGAAATTGTCGTAGCGCTTCTTGAACGGCGAAGCGGCGTCCTTGTGGAAAATCGTGGTCATCGTCCCCTCCCATTTGGGCCGCCTCCTCGCGGCCTGACGGGGACAGGATGCCAGCGGCTGCCGCTGCGTCACCCCGGCAAAGGGGCGCTGCGGCGCGGCAATGTCGCATTACTGCGACAGGTCGGCGGCATCGGGCGGCAGTTGCGCCAGCTTGCGGTGCAGCGTGGCGCGGCTGATGCCCAGATCGCGGGCGGCGGCGGTGACATTGCCGCCGGCACGGGCAAGCGCGCGCACGATCACGCCACGCTCGGCCCGGTCCAGCCCGTCGCCCGCCCCGCCCAGCAGATCGGCGGCGACCAGCGGCCGGTCGGCCAGCACCTCGGGCAAGGACAGCGCGCGCCGCGCGGCGCGGGTGGCGCCGATGATCAGGTCATCGCCATCGACCGCCAGCAGCCCGACGCCCCCCTTGGCGGCGGGCAGCATGACGATGCGGGCGGCGGGAAATGCCTGGCGAAAGGCCTCGGTCTCAATTGTGCGGGCAGCTTCGGACACCGATTGCGCGATCAGCGTGGTGAAGCCCGGCGTCAGATCGCCCCGCGCAGAGGAGACATCCAGCGCCCCGGCCAGCCGCCCAAGCGGGTCATAAAGCGGCGCGGTCATGCAGGACAGAGCCGTGTTGCGGGCCAGGAAATGCTGGTCGCGGTGGATGGTGACGGCGCGATCCTCGGCCAGGCAGGTGCCGATGCCGTTGGTGCCCTGCGCCGCCTCGGACCAACGGGTCGCCAGCCACAGCCCACCGGCGCGGAAATCACCGTCATCGCCCGCCGCGCCGCGCCGGTCCAGCGGCACGCCATCGGCATCGGCCAGCATGACGCAGCAGCCCACGCCGCCGACGGTCTGGAAGAGCCGGTCCAGCGTCGGCCCGGCGGCGCGCAGCATGGGTTCGGCGCGTTCACGGGCGGCGACGAACTCGGCGTCGGTCAGCCGTTCGGTCGCACCGCGCCCGCTGGCGTCCAGCCGGTGCAGCCGGGCCGACCGGCTCCATGAGGCAATCAATGCGGATTGCGCCGCCCCGTTCTTCAGGATGGCGCTTTCGACCTTTTGGGCATGATGGCTGACGCGATCCATGCCGTTCCCCCCGGTGTCATGCTGCCATGACACCGGCTGTCTGCCAAGATGTCAGGCCAGATGTTCCGCGTGGAACCAGATGTGGTCTTCGATAAAGCTGGCCACATAGAAATAGCTGTGGTCATAGCCCTTTTGCATCCGGAACGCGCCGGGCTGACGACGGGCGGCCATCGCCTCGGCCAGGGCTTCGGGCTTCAGCAGGTCAAGGAACTGATCGGACGCGCCCTGATCGATCAGCACCTCGCCGTCAAAGCCGCGTTCGCGCATCAGGATGCTGCTGTCATGGGCGGTCCATTTCGCCTCATCCGCGCCCAGATAGGCCGACAACTGCTTGCGGCCCCAGTCGGATTTCGTCGGGTTGGCAATCGGCGAAAACGCCGAGACCGAGCGGTAGCGGCCCGGCAGCGACATCGCCAGCGTCAGCGCGCCATGCCCGCCCATCGAATGCCCGGTGATCGCCTGGCGGTCGCGGTCGATGGCGAAATTGTCCGAGATCAGCTCGGGCAGTTCATGGGCCACATAGTGCCACATCTTGAAATGCGGCGCCCAGGGCTGTTCGGTCGCGTCGACGTAAAAGCCCGCGCCCTGACCCAGATCATAGGCCTCGTCATTGGCCACGCCTTCGCCGCGCGGCGAGGTGTCGGGGAACACCAGCGCGATCCCCGCCTGTTCGGCAAAGGCCTGCGCGCCCGCCTTGGTCATGGCGTTTTCATGGGTGCAGGTCAGGCCGGACAGATACCACAGCACCGGCACCGGGCCTTGTTCGGCCGCCGAGGGCAGGAACAGGCCAAAGGTCATTTCCGTCCCGGTCGCCTGCGACTGGTGCGCGTAGACACCCTGCACGCCACCAAAGCAGCGGTTTTCGGATTTGGTGGTCAGGCTCATCTGCGGTCCTTTCAGGGGATTATGAATGGCGGACCGGGGGCTTTGCCCCCGGACCCCCAGCGTATTTGGTCAAGAAAGAAATCAGTAGAGGACAACCGAGCGGATCGATTCGCCCGCGTGCATCAGGTCGAAGCCCTTGTTGATGTCTTCCAGTTTCAGTGTGTGGGTGATCATCGGGTCGATCTCGATCTTGCCGTCCATGTACCAGTCGACGATCTTCGGCACATCGGTGCGGCCACGCGCGCCGCCAAAGGCAGTGCCTTTCCAGACCCGGCCCGTGACAAGCTGGAACGGGCGGGTGCTGATTTCCGCGCCCGCCGGGGCGACGCCGATGATGATCGACTGGCCCCAGCCACGGTGGGTGCATTCCAGCGCGTCGCGCATCACCTTGACGTTGCCGGTGCAGTCGAAGCTGTAGTCGGCGCCGCCGATCTGGTCGGCCGGAGTCTTGGTCAGGTTGACGATTTCCTGAACGACGGTGCCTTCGATTTCCTTGGGGTTGATGAAATGGGTCATGCCGAAGCGTTCGGCCATTTCACGTTTCGAGTTGTTCAGGTCGACACCGATGATCATGTCGGCGCCGGCCATGCGCAGGCCCTGAAGCACGTTCAGGCCGATGCCGCCCAGGCCGAACACAACAGCTTTCGAGCCGATTTCCACCTTGGCGGTGTGGATCACCGCGCCGATGCCGGTGGTCACGCCGCAGCCGATGTAGCACACCTTGTCGAAGGGCGCGTCCTCACGGATCTTCGCCAGGGCGATTTCCGGCAGCACCGTGTAGTTCGAGAAGGTCGAACAGCCCATGTAGTGATGGATCGGCGTGCCATCCAGCATCGAGAAGCGCGACGTGCCATCGGGCATCAGGCCCTGACCCTGGGTCGACCGGATCGCCGTGCAGAGGTTGGTTTTCTGCGACAGGCAGGACGGGCACTGGCGGCATTCGGGAGTATACAGCGGGATGACGTGATCGCCCGGCTTCAGCGTGGTCACGCCGGGGCCGCATTCCACGACGACGCCCGCGCCTTCGTGGCCGAGGATCGCGGGGAACAGCCCCTCGGGGTCGGCGCCCGACAGGGTGAATTCGTCAGTGTGGCAGATGCCGGTGGCTTTGATCTCAACCAGGACTTCGCCGAACTTCGGCCCCTCGAGGTTGACCTCCATCACTTCCAGCGGTTTACCGGCTTCAATGGCAACGGCGGCACGGGTTCTCATCGGCGACTCCTGTCAAGCAAAGGGCAGGTCGCCGGTTCCCGGACGCCCGCATCTTGGGTATGCGACCATCGTCGCATTCGCGGGGGCGCGGAATCAATTCCGCAAAAGGTCGGAGACCCGGATTTGCGACCATCGTCTTAGGCTTCTCTTATCCTCGCATCAGACTTCCGCCGGATAGACAGCGCCCCACAAAGGCGTAGCGTGATCAGACCGGACCTATAGGGGAGGAAAACCAATGGCCTGGACGAAACCGACCATCCGCGAAACCGCCTGCGGCATGGAAATCAACATGTATGCCCCCGCCGAATACGAGGATCAGGGCCCCGACCTGTTCTGATTCGCCAAGGAAAGGCCGTCGCTCATGCGGTTCCTCACCCTCGGGGCGGCGGCTGGCGGCGGGTTGCCGCAATGGAACTGCGGCTGCGCCAATTGCGCCGCCGCCCGCGCGGGCACCATCCCGCAGGCCAGCCAGTCATCGGTTGCCGCCACGCTGAACGGCCAGGACTGGGCCATCCTGAACGCCTCGCCCGATCTGCGCGTGCAACTGGCGGCCAGCCCCGCGCTGCATCCACGCGGGTTGCGCGACAGCCCGGTGCGGTCGGTGCTGGTGACAAACGGCGATGTCGATCATATCGCCGGGCTGATCAGCCTGCGCGAAAGCCAGCCGTTTGACCTGTTCGCCACCGGCGCGATCCAGGCCGAGCTGACCGGATCGCCGGTGTTCAACGTCATGTCCCCCGTCGTCAGCCGCCACGCCATCACCACCGGCCAGCCCTTTGACCTGCTGCCCGGCCTGACCGCCACCCTGTTCCCGGTGCCGGGCAAGGTGCCGCTTTATCAGGAAACCGGCACCGTCATCACCGACCAGATCACCGACCAGACCGTCGGCGTAGAACTGCGCGGGAAAGGTCGCCGCGCCCTCTATATCCCCGGCTGCGCCCGCGTCACCGACGACCTGCGCGCCCGCATCGACGGGGCCGACCTTCTGTTCTTCGACGGCACGCTGTGGCGCGATGACGAGATGCTTACCACCGGCACCGGCACCAAAACCGGCGCGCGCATGGGCCATCTGTCGATCGACGGACCGGATGGAAGCATCGCCGCCCTGTCGGGCCTGACCATCGGCCGCCGCATCTTCATCCACCTGAACAACACCAACCCCGCGCTGGACCCGCGCAGCCCTGAGCGCGCCGCGGCCCGCGCCGCCGGCTGGGACATCGCCTTCGACGGCCAGGACATCACCCTGTGACATTCTTCTTGGCCCAAATATCCCCGCCCATGGCATCCGCCCCCATCACCCGCGAAAGGCCCGACAGATGACCGCCACCCGCGCCGATTTCGAAGCCCGCCTGCGCGCCATCGGCGACGCGCGCTATCACGACAAGCACCCGTTCCACACCCGGCTTCATGGCGGCCAATGCAGCCCCGATCAGGTGCGGGCCTGGGTCATCAACCGCTATTACTATCAGTCGCGCATCCCGATGAAGGACGCGGCCTTCATGTCGCGCTGCACTGACCCCGCCATCCGCCGCGCCTGGCGGTCGCGGATCGAGGATCACGACGGCAACCCCGACGAAGGCGGCGGCATTCGTCGCTGGCTGAAGCTGGCGCAGGCGGTGGGGCTGGACCCCGATTATGTCGCCTCCGAACAGGGGATCATGCCGACCACGCGCTTTGCGGTCGATGCCTACGTCCGCTTCGTGCGTGACATGCCGCTTTTGGATGCGGTTGCGGCCTCGCTGACCGAACTGTTCGCCCCGGCCATTCACGCCGCGCGGATCGAGGGGCTGCTGGCCCATTACGACTTCGCCAACACCGACTCGCTGTCCTATTTCCAGAAACGCCTGACCGAGGCCCCGCGAGACGTGGCCTTTGGGCTGAAATTCGTGCTGGATCATGCCGATACGGCGGAAAAGCAGGATGCGGCGGCGGCGGCGCTGACCTTCAAGACCGATGTGCTGTGGGCGCAGCTTGACGCGCTGTGGCATGGCTATGTCGAGGGGAACATTCCACCGGGTGCCTGGCAGCCGGGGCAGGGGCTGGCCTGATGCTATCCAGCGCCTGCGTCCCCTATCTGCCGCGCGGCGTGCGCCTGCATGTCGATGCGGTGCGCGGCCAGACCGTGCTGCTTGGCCCCGAACGCACCCTGACGCTGGACGCCATTGCCGAGGCCATCCTGCGCGAGGTTGACGGCGACCGCAGCATCGCCCAGATCGCGCTGGACCTGTCGGCGCGTTATGGCGCCCCCGCCGATCAGATCGCCGGGGATATTCAGGCAATGCTGACCGATCTTCACGACCGCTGGATGGTGCGCTGCCAATGACCCTAGCCCCACCGATCGCCATGCTGGCCGAACTGACGCACCGCTGCCCGCTGGCCTGCCCCTATTGTTCCAACCCGCTGGATCTGGCCCGCAAGGATCAGGAACTGACCGCCGATCAATGGGCTGATGTCTTTGCCCAGGCGGCGGCGCTTGGCGTCTTGCAACTGCACCTGTCGGGGGGGGAGCCTGCGGCGCGCACCGATCTGACCGCGATCATGGCCGCCGCGCATCAGGCCGGGCTTTACACCAACCTGATCACCTCGGGGATCGGGCTGACCCCACGGCGTCTGGATGATCTGGTCGCCGCCGGGCTGGATCACCTGCAACTGTCGCTGCAAGGCGCGACGCCCGAAACCGCCGACCGGATCGGTGGCTATGCGGGCGGCTTTGCGCGCAAGATGCAGGTGGCCGAATGGGTGGCCGACCGCGCCATCCCGCTGACGATCAACGCCGTCCTGCACCGTCAGAACATGGATGAGGCCGCGCAGTGCTTTGAGATCGCAGAAAGGTTCGGCGCGCGCCGGATCGAGATCGCCTGTGTCCAGTTCCACGGCTGGGCCGCTGAAAACCGCGCCGCGCTGATGCCGACGCGCGCCCAGCATGATCGGGTGCGCGATCTGGTTGCGGCCAAGCGCGCCGCGCTGCGCGGGCGGATGGTCGTCGATTTCGTGCCGCCAGACTATTATTCCGACTTCCCCAAGGCCTGTATGGGCGGCTGGGGCAAGGTCGGGCTGAACGTCACCCCGGATGGCCGGGTGCTGCCCTGCCATGCTGCGGAATCCATCCCCGGCCTGACCTTTGCCCGCGTCACCGACATGCCGCTGGCCGCGATCTGGGCCGACAGCCCGGCCTTTACCGCCTATCGCGGCACCGACTGGCTGCCCGAGCCATGCCAAAGCTGCGACCGGCGCGACATCGACTTTGGCGGCTGCCGCTGTCAGGCGATGGCCTTGGCGGGCCGCGCCGACGTCACCGATCCGATCTGTCGCAAGTCGCCCGATCACGCCGTGGTCGCGGCGATCACCGCCGCCGCGAATGGCGCCAATGCGCTGCCGCCCCTGGTAATGCGTCAGCCCGCCTGAAAGGCAGCGCGCAAGGCCGCCAGCCCCGGCATCCGGTCGACCAGCAGATCGGCCCCGGCGAAATCGTCGCCCTCGGTATAGGTCGAGGGCGTCAGCACCACCCGCAGCCCCGCCCCCTTGGCCGAGGTCAGCCCGGCGCGGCTGTCCTCGAAGGCCAGACAGTCGCCCGGCGGCAGGCCCAGCCGGTTCAGCGCCAGTTGGAACACATCAGGCGCGGGTTTCTTGGCCGCCACCTCATCCCCAGCGGCGATCACGTCGAACACCTCATCCGCGGGGCGACCCCAGCAGCACAGGGCCAGCGCCTCGACATTGGGGCGGCTGGTGGTGGTCGCCACGGCCAGCCGCAGCCCGGCGGCGCGCGCCTCGTCGATCAGTTCGGCCACGCCGGGACGCAGCGCCAGCCCGCCATCGACCAAAAGCGCGGTATAGCGCGCGGTCTTGTCGACATGCAGCGCGGCGATCCGGGCGGTGTCCAGCACCGGCGCGGGCAGGCCCGCCTGAAAGGCCGCGATCCTCTCCTTGCCGCCGGTGGTGCGCAACAGGATGCGATAGGTTTCGACACTCCAGTGCCAATTCAGGCCGTGGGCCGCGAAAGCCTCGTTGAAGGCCGCCCGGTGCGCCTCTTCGGTCTCGGCCAGGGTGCCGTCGACGTCAAAGATCAGCGCCTTCATCCGCGCGCCCCGACAAGGCCCGCCAGTTCGTCGAAATGATCGAAGGCGGCGGCATGGGGCAGCTCGGCCACCGGCGTCTTGCGATAGCCGCCGGTGAACAGCAGCAGGTCCATCCCGGCGCGGTCGGCGCATTCGGCGTCAACCTCGCTGTCGCCGACGAACACCGCCGGTCCGCCGCCACAGGCCTGATGCGCCAGATGCAGCGGCGCGGGGTCGGGCTTGCGTTCCGGCGCGCTGTCACCGCCGATCACCACGGCAAAATGATCCAAGAGGCCCAGATGCCGCAGCACCGCCCGCGCCGGGGCCACCGGCTTGTTGGTGCAGATGCCCAGCACATGCCCGCCCGCCCGCAGCGCATCCAGCGCCGCCGGAACGCCGGGATAGGGCTGCGTCAGCCCCACGGCGGTTTCATAGCGCGCACCAAAGGCGCTGACCAGGCGCGCCGCGCGGGCCGGATCGTCGATCCCATGCGCCGCCAGCAGCCGCGTCACCAGATTGGGCACGCCCTTGCCGACGAAACTGCGCACCGTCGCCAGATCCAGCGGCGGGAACCCCTCGGCCGCCATGATCTCATTGCTGGCGGCATGGATGTCGGGCGCGCTGTCGATCAGCGTGCCATCCAGATCGAACAGAACGATCACAGCGCGGCTTCCGCTGCCGCCCGGATGGCGCGGATGTTGTCGCCATAGACGCCGGGGTTGCTGACCGAGCCGCCCTTGAACACCGCCGACCCGGCGACAAAGCAATCGGCCCCGGCGCGCGCCAAAGCCGCCACCGTCACCGGATCAACGCCGCCATCCACCTGAATGTGGATCGGCCGGTCGCCGATCATCGCCCGCACCTGCGCCACCTTGTCCACGGACGAGGGGATGAACTTCTGCCCGCCGAAACCGGGGTTCACGCTCATCACCAGCACCATGTCGACCAGATCCAGCAGATGTTCGATCGCCGCCACCGGCGTGCCGGGATTCAGCGCGATCCCGGCCTTTTTGCCGGTCGCCCGGATCGCCTGAAGCGTGCGATGCGGATGCGGGCCGGCCTCGACATGGGCCACGATCATGTCGGCCCCGGCCTCGGCATAGGCTTCGATATAGGGATCGACCGGGGCGATCATCAGGTGAACATCCATGAAGGTCTTGACATGCGGGCGAAAGGCCTTCACGGCGGGCGGGCCAAAGGTCAGGTTCGGCACGAAATGCCCGTCCATCACGTCGACATGCACCCAGTCGGCGCCCTCGGCCTCGATCGCGCGGATCTCGGCGCCGAAATTGGCGAAATCGGCGGACAGGATCGAGGGGGCAATCTTGATCTTGCGGTTGAAGCTCATGGCTGGTCCTTCCTGCGGCTGCCATCAGGGTCAAGGCCACCGCTGAACACGCGGCTGGCCCGAAGGTCGGCTTCGGTTATGGTCGAAAGCGCGTCGGCGTCAACGGGGCCGTCGCTGTTGAACAGGCGATTGGCCTGCCGCAAACGTGCGCGATCCAGCGCGTTGCGGATCGACCGGGCATTGGCGAAATGCGGCTGCGCGCGGCGCAAGGTGACATATTCCGCCATCGCCGCCCGCGCGCCCTCATCCAGGCGATAGCCCTGCGCGGCCAGCATGTTTTCGGAAATCCGCACCAGTTCGGCATCGTCGTAATCGGGAAAATCGATGTGATGGGCGATGCGCGACCGGAATCCGGGGTTGGCGGAAAAGAACTTGTCCATCCGGTCGGCATAACCCGCCATGATGACCACCAGATCGTCGCGGTTGTTCTCCATCACCTGCAACAGGATCTCGATCGCTTCCTGCCCGTAATCGCGTTCGTTGTCCGGTTTATACAGGTAATAGGCCTCATCGATGAACAAGACCCCGCCCATGGCGCGCTTCAGCACCTCTTTGGTCTTGGGGGCCGTGTGGCCGATATACTGGCCGACCAGATCATCGCGGGTCACGCTGACCAGATGGCCCTTGCGCACATAGCCCAGGCGGTGCAGCAGCCCGGCCATCTTCAGCGCCACGGTGGTCTTGCCGGTCCCGGGATTGCCGGTGAAGGACATGTGCAGGGTCGGCACCTCATGCGCCAGCCCCAATTGCTGCCGCGCCCGATCCACCAGCAGCAGCGCCGCCGTCTCGCGGATGCGTTGCTTGACGGGGGCCAGGCCGATCAACTCGCGGTCCAGCTCATCCAGCACCTCGCGCACACCCGAGGCCTCATATTCCGCACGCAGATCAACGCGACCTGTCCCCTCGGCAACCTCGTCCATCCCATGCCCTTCTTCTGTTCGAAAATACTCTCGGGGGGTGCGGTGGGCAGACAGCCCCCCGCCTTTGTCATCAGCCATGCCCGGTGTCATGGGCATAGCGGATCGACCGGCCGTCGACCTCGATCCGGGCCATGCGAA